>JAYULE010000228.1:0-5647 GCA_043763845.1 Sphingobacteriales bacterium | reverse complement strand
GTAAGCCATTTTCTATTAAATTTTGAAAAAAACGCTTATCTCCGCTAATAACTTTTTGTAAAGCTTTAATAATTGATTGTTCATTGTGTGGGTTAATGTACAATGCAGCATTTTCACAAATTTCCATTACAGCAGGAGTGTTAGATGCTACAACCGGGCAACCGCAAGCCATTGCTTCTAAGGGCGGCATGCCAAAACCCTCGTATATACTAGGGAAAACAAGTGCTTTAGCTTCCCAGTACAATGCAGGCATAAGTACATCAGGTACATAGTTTAAAAAATGAACGTATTGGGTTAGTTGTAAACTTATAACCAAACTTTTTATTAAAGAAAGGTAGGGTTCTTTTCCGCCAACAATTACAAGCGGGTGGTTTTGTTTTTCGGTATAATTAAGTTTAACGTAGGCAGTTAATAGTATCTCGAAGTTTTTATGAATGTAGGTGGGGCCAATAGCTAAAAAGTAATTTTTAAGGCCATAGGTTTCATTAATTTTTGTGCTTGTGCTAGTATTTAAAAAATATTTATTGTGGTCGTATCCATTATAAATAACATGAATTTTTTCTTCGGGAAAATTCAAATATTTTACAATCTCTTTCTTTGTAGTTTCTGATATTGCAATTACACATTTAGAATTTGCCATCATAAACGGCAATAAATATTTAAAATAAATGCGTTGATGTGGGCTTATGGTGTTAAACCTAAGTGATAACAAATCGTGAATAGTTATAATTTGATTTTTTGCAAAAAATGAACCGTGTGTGGTGGTGCTAATTACTAAATCAAATTTTTTTGTTTTAATTGGATAAAATAGCGTATTCCATAAAAATCTAATTAATGCAGCAGATTTGCCATATTTAGACGAAAGCATTAAATTAGACAATTTTGAAATGCTTAATCCTTTATCCAAAAAAGAAATGGTAGGACTAAAAACCGTAAATTTTTCATAGTTATTTGCCCAATTTAGTTTTGCTAAACTGTTGATAATATTAAACGTATAAATACCAACACCAGTGGGAGAATTATCCAACATCGAGGCATTTAAGGCTATTTTAATTTTACCGTGGTTCATTATTTATTAACTCATAAATCTCTAAGCCTTACATAAGCAAGTGGTAGATTCATTTTTAACAAATTTCGGTTATCACATTAAACTGCGTTTTAAAAAATTGTTATGATAAAGTGAATATTTGGTTTATTTAGTTCCGAAAAATTGGAAGCCGTAACTTAAACTTAACTTTAAGTTTTTATTTGCCTGTTATATTCGTAAATATTTTAAAGTTTAATTTTTTACATAAAATACTAATGGTTAATTACTTTGGCAACAAAAAAGTGTTCTATAAAATTGTGCTTTGTATAGGTTGTTTCAATCCTTTTAGTAATGTTTTTGCACAGACATTTGCACCTAATTTTAACAAATGGGATATTAATGCTGGTTTAACATTAAACAATTTTTCGGTAGTGGATGAAAATTTTAGTTTGTTACCTTATTCGGGTAATGGTGTAGGGTTTTCGGCATTGGTTGCATATCAAGGTAAACTCATAAAACAAGAATTGGGCTTTTCTTATGCATTGGCTAATTTAAAAAACAACTTTAATAACAGTTTAAACCAAAGTTATATAACTGGCAATTACACAAACTTATTATTGTTAAACAACCAAAATCTTTTTAAAATTTTAGCCGGGCCGCAAATTGCTTTGGTTTACGCAGGTCGAAATTATGAAGGATATGTAAACAACAATTCTTCCTTCGAGTTTGCAACTTCACTAAATGCAGCCGTTGAGATAAGCTATAATTTAAGTAAAATAGGAGTGGTATTAAAAAATAAAATTGCCAGCCCTTTATTTTCTTATGTGCAACAACCAGCTTTTGGTTTCGAAACTTCTTTTTTAAATGCTAATTCCAAAAATGATGATATAGTTAATAATGCAAGCAATTTTGTAGGATTTAACAAATTTTTTAGAATATCAAATTGCTTTATTATTGATAAAAGCTTTGCCGAACACCATAAAATCTCATTAAACTACAACCTAGATTTTTATAAAATTAGTACAAACAGAGCAGTGAAAAATTTTACTAATACTTTAACCATATCGTACGGATTTTTGCTATAATTATGTTTAATTACCTAACCTTAAAAAAAATATTTATACCCGCAATTTGCGTAATGCTTGCTATTGTTATTTTTTGTGGATGCAAAAAAGCATTTAATCTAAACCAACCCAAACAAGACCCAATAGCTGTTTTTGAAGAGTTATGGAGTTTTATGGATAAACATTACCCTATGTTTGCGTTTAAAGGAGTTGATTGGGATAAAATTCATCAACAATATAAAAGCCGAGTAAAACCCGAGATGACGGAAGCGCAACTTTTTGCCCTATTAAACCAAATGTTGCTTAACTTAAAAGATGGCCACGTTAGTTTAATGTCTAAAACCGACACCGCAACTTATTTAGGTTTTTATAAAAATTACCCAATAAATTTTAATAAGGCTAACATTACAAACAATTATTTAAATAACGATTTTAAAACAACTGGCCCAATCATCTATAAAAAGGTTAATAATATTGGTTATTTATACTATTCGTTGTTTTCGAAAAATATAACAGAAAGCGATTTAGATAAAATTTTCGCTTATTTTAACGACTCCAAAGGGTTGATTATAGATGTAAGAAGTAACTCGGGCGGAAACCCGCAAAATTCTGATAAACTTTTTAGTAGGTTAATTGCACAAAAAACTTTGGTTAAATATGAAGTAATTAAAAGTGGACCAAATCACAATGAGTTTTTCGAACCAAAACCTTTTTACCTATCCCCAAATGGGCAAACTTATAACAAGCCAATAATTTTGCTAACCAACAGGTTGTGTTTTAGTGCCTGTAACGATTTTGCGCTTTACGTTTCCTTATTACCCAATTCCCAAATAATGGGTAACCAAACTGGGGGTGGGGCAGGTTTACCATACAATTATATATTGGCCAACGGTTTTAAGTTACAATACTCGGGTACTTATACAGTTTCACCTAAAAAAGAAAGCATAGAAAACGGCATACAACCCAACGTAAATATTGATTTCGAACAAAACGATGAGGCTAATGGGAAAGATATAATTTTAGAGAGGGCGTTTAATGCGCTTAATTAATATTACTGCTTTTAATTTTAGCAAAGTATGGCCAACTTAGAGCATAATTATCTTTCAAAAACAAAAATATTTTTAATTTCAGTTCCACTTTTTTATCACTATAAAATATTTGGAAACAACAAGCGTAAAACTGCTAAAGCCGTTATTGTACAAGTAAAGCATCCTCATTTTAAAAGATACTTATATGTTTTTATAAAATTTTTATACCTAGAAGGTTATACCATTTATGTAAAACCCAGTTATACTACATTTTACAATTTAAAAAGCGATCAGTTTTGTGCCTATCTTTTTGCGGAAAAAATAATAAGTTTAGATAAACCTCCTAATAACATTAAAATTATTGTATTGGATGAAACTCTACTGAATGCTAATTATTTTGAAGAATCAAATTCAATTTCTGCTTATCATATACCCATTTCGCAGCATCCATTAATGTATAAAGAAGGCTGGTGGAATGCGCCAATTACTACTGTGAAAAGAAAACAATCATTGTTTATGGCGGGTAATTTTGATGAACGTACTTATTCAGCCACCCAAAACGAGGGTATTTTTAAAACAATATCGCGGCTTTTGATATATAAATATCTTATTAACAGGAAATTACTTTACCCAATAGATAGCTTACAGAATTTAAATAATTTTTATGAAAGCGAATTAGAAAATAAAATCATACTCCTAAATCGGTTAAAAATTAACGTACCCATGGATGAATTAAGGCATTGGCTTGCAAAGTTTGATTTTTACTTTGCTTTGCCTGGCGTTATTATGCCTTTTAGCCATAATATAATTGAGGCAATGTCGGTAGGTTGTATTCCATTTGTACAACAAAGCTATGCAGATTTGTTTAAACCACCTTTGTTAAATAATATTCAAGTGATTACTTTTACCAATTTTAATGATTTGGAAGATAAAATTAATTATCTATTTAATTTAGATATCCATAAAATTGAATTGATGAGAAATGAAGTTTACACTTATTATTATAATTATTTAACCCCCAATAAAGTTGTCGAAAAACTAGAAAACATTGATTTTAAAAATATTTACTTACAGGCCGAGCATTACAGTGTTGCTTTATTAAGCGAAACCGTAATTTAGTACACCAAGTATTTAACGCTTACTTAATAGTTATTTAACGTAAGCCATAATTAGCTTTCTTATTTTTGCATTAAATAATTATTGTTTAAAAGCAACAAATATAATATGACGCTATCTTCTACTAAAAATAAATTTATAAAATTTTTGTTTTTAACTGGCTTACTGTTTTTTTTTAATAATGGGTTTTCGCAAACTAAAAATGGGAGCTTAAAGGGTTGTGTTATTGATGCCTCAAATAATAAAAAGATTTTTAACGCTAAAATATCTCATAGCGGAGTATCAATAAATACCATATACAAAAACACCGAAACAGATATTGATGGTAACTACATTTTAGAAACCGACCCCGAAACATACACCATTACTTATTCGGCAAAGGGTTTTCAAACTAAACAAATACAAGGCATTACTATAAGCGAAAATAATGTTAATTATTTAGATGTAGTATTGTATCCAATATCAGAGCGTGATACAAATGTAGCTTTATCAAAAGATTCTTTATATTTTACAGATACAGTAAAAGTAACCAATTTTAAAAACGAAAGATATTCCATTTCAAACTTATCTCGTAACAAATCTGCTGACTTTCATCTGCTAACATCAGAAACTTTAAAGCCCGAAATTGATAAAAATGCAGCTTACGTTTTAAAACGTTTAAACGGAGTTGTAGTTTTAGAGAATCCAAGAAACAGACAATTACAAACTTTAAATATTCGTGGTTTAGGCGAAAGATATAATCAAGTACTTTTAAATGGGGCGCTGTTAAATAGTTTTGATGCAACAACTCAAGCTTTTGCTTTCGATTTTTTACCTACCGAGCTAATTGATAATGTAAGTTTAAATAAAAATGGTAATGCCAGCGTTCCGGGGGATTTTTCTGGCGGATCTATTAATATAACTACCAAAGAGTTTCCTGAGAAAGATTTTATATATGCTTTAGGCGGTTCTGGTTTTTCGCAATATACTATTGATAAAGATTTTTTAGGTGATACAAGAGGCGCATCAGAGTTTTTCGGCTTTGCCAACAATAAAAATAATTTACCCTCCGATTTTCCAAATCACCAGTCAGAGTATGCCTTTAACCAGTTAAACATTCAAGAACAAGTTAGGCTATCTAAAACTCTAAATAATAATTTAACGCCTACTAATCTTGGAAATTCACAGCCAAATACTAATTTTCTATTTGGTTATGGTAAAACTTTACAACTTAAAAACGGTCAGAAATTAGGGATAATTGCATATTTAAAACAAAATAGGAATACGTTAATTGAAGATTTTACAACTCAAGCACTTCCAGATGTTGCCAATAATCCTTTCCCTTTTAACCAACAAAAACTATTGGTTAAAGCACAATCAATAAATACAAGTTTTATTAATAACTCAAGCTTGGGTGGATTTTTTAATGCAAC
>JAYULE010000227.1:0-5691 GCA_043763845.1 Sphingobacteriales bacterium | reverse complement strand
AGAATAAATAAAATATCCATCAAAAGAAAAAAACTAAAAGCTAGTTACAACTTAGAATACAGGGAGTTAATGATGGTAGTTTAAAAGCGGTTGCCCTGAATGACTTACGACTAAATGACTTACGACTAAAAAAAGACTATCAACACCAAACAAATGACTTACGACTAAATAACTCACGACTAAAATAACTTACGACTAAAATAACTTACGACTAAAATAACTTACGACTAAATAACTTACGACTAAAAACTAAACAAATACAAACCCCTATTGTTAATTTATTACTTTTGCATTTTTAAGGTTTTAGCGTAATATGAAATTGAATATTGAGTACCAAGAATTGTTTGAAAACAGACACATTGCCACCAACAATACCGATACTGCACAAATGTTAGCCATTGTAGGCGCATTAAATTTAGACGAATTAATAGAGCAAACAGTACCACAAAACATTCGTTTACAGCAACCAATGGATTTGCCCGAACCTAAAAGCGAATTCGAATATCTTGCCAATTTAAAACAAACTGCTAAGCAAAATAAGGTTTTTAAATCATATATAGGTCAAGGTTACCATCCAGTAATTTTACCTGGTGTTATACAACGCAATATTTTAGAAAACCCTGGTTGGTACACCCAATATACCCCTTACCAAGCCGAAATTGCACAAGGCAGGCTACAAGCTTTGCTAAATTTCCAAACTATGGTAACGGATATTACTGGAATGGAAATAGCCAACGCATCGTTACTAGACGAAGGTACAGCAGCTGCCGAAGCCATGTTTATGCAATTTAGCCTACGCAAAAACGATGATGCAAACGTATTTTTTGTTTCCGACGAAGTTTTAGCCCAAACCATAGAAATTTTAAAAACAAGGGCACAACCGCTTAATATACAGTTACAAATAGGAAATCACCAAACCGTTGAGTTAGAAACCAAAATGTTTGGTGCAATTTTACAGTACCCAGCAGCCAGTGGTCATATTTATGATTATACCGATTTTGCTAATCAAGCGCATTTAAAAGATATTAAAATTACTGTTGCCACCGATTTGTTAAGCCTAGCAATTTTAACCCCTCCGGGGCAATGGGGAGCCGATATTGTAGTAGGCACAACCCAGCGCTTTGGAATACCCATGGGTTTTGGTGGGCCACACGCCGCTTTTTTTGCAACTAAGGAAGCCTACAAACGCAGTATGCCTGGGCGTATTATTGGTGTAACTATTGACGCACACGGCAATTACGCCTTACGTATGGCATTGCAAACTCGCGAACAGCACATTAGGCGAGATAAAGCAACCTCAAATATATGTACGGCACAAGCTTTATTAGCTATTATGGCGGGTATGTATGCCGCTTACCACGGCCCCAAAGGCATTAAATTAATTGCCCAACGTATCCATGGTTTAGCAGTTTTATTGCACAAAGCACTAACAGCTTTAGATTACGTACAACAAAATCAATACTTTTTTGATACCTTAAAGTTTGATGTAGGTATTTTAATAAACCCCATACACTCCGAAGCTTTAAACAATGAAGTAAATTTTAATTATAATGGGAGCGTGGTATCAATATCAATAAATGAAACTACTTTACTAACTGATATTGAAACCATAGTACGCTTTTTTGCGAGAATAAAAGGTAAAACATTAAACGATATTGGATTTGATGATTTGCAGCAAAGTATTGAGTTCCAAATTCCTGATGCCTTACACCGTAAAACTGAGTTTTTAACACATCCTGTATTTAACAGTCACCATTCTGAACATGAAATGTTGCGTTATATCAAGTCTTTGGAAGCTAAAGATTTATCGCTTTGCCATTCAATGATTGCTTTAGGTTCATGTACAATGAAACTTAATGCAACAACTGAAATGATACCCGTTACTTGGCCCGAGTTTAGTAATATTCACCCTTTTGCACCCATAGACCAAGTTAGCGGTTACATGCAAATTATTGGCGAATTAAATACTTGGTTAAGCCAAATTACAGGTTTTGCAGCTATGAGTTTACAACCCAATGCTGGTGCACAAGGCGAATATACTGGCTTAATGGTAATTATGGCTTACCATCACAGCCGTGGCGATTTTGAGCGTAATGTAGCTATTATTCCCTCATCGGCACATGGTACAAACCCAGCTTCGGCAGCTATGGCAGGCATGAAGATTGTAGTTACTAAATGTGATGAAAAAGGTAATATTGATGTAGATGATTTAAAAGCGAAAGTTATTGAACATGCCGCCGACTTATCGTGTTTAATGGTAACTTACCCATCAACTCACGGAGTTTTCGAAAAATCAATTATCCAAATTTGCGATTTGGTACACCAACACGGTGGCCAGGTGTATATGGATGGCGCAAATATGAATGCTCAAGTTGGCTTAACTTCTCCAGCAAATATTGGTGCCGATGTTTGCCATTTAAACCTTCACAAAACATTTTGTATTCCACACGGTGGTGGTGGGCCAGGTATGGGGCCAATTGGTGTAGCTAAACATTTGGTGCCTTTTTTACCTGGCCATAGTGTGGTAAATTTAGGTTCGCCACAATCCATTTCGGCGGTATCGGCAGCGCCTTATGGTTCGGCTTCTATTTTACTAATTTCACACGCTTATATTGCCATGATGGGCGAAAAGGGGTTAACTAACGCTACTAAAATGGCTATTTTAAATGCCAATTACATTAAAGCAAGGTTAGAGCAGCATTACCCAATTTTATATGCTGGCGAGAACGGTCGTTGTGCCCACGAATTGATTTTAGATTGTAGAGCTTTTAAAACTTTTGGTATTGAGGTTAGCGATATTGCTAAACGATTGATGGATTACGGTTTTCACGCACCAACAGTATCTTTTCCAGTTGCTGGTACGTTGATGATTGAGCCCACAGAATCGGAACCTAAACACGAATTAGACCGCTTTTGCGATGCCATGATAGCCATAAAAAAAGAAATAAGCGACGTTGAAAACGGCATAGCCGATAAATTAGACAATCCCTTAAAAAATGCACCACACACCGCTGCAATAATTACCGCAAACAATTGGGAACATCTTTACAGTCGCGAAACGGCCGCTTTCCCTTTACCTTATGTACATTATTTTAAATTTTGGCCAACAGTTGGTAGAGTAAACGATACGCATGGCGATAGAACGTTAATATGCGCCTGCCCACCCATCGATAGTTACTCGTAGGGGCACCCCTAGTGGGTGCCCAATATACAGCACCCCTCGTGGGTGCCCAATATACAGCACCCCTCGTTGGTGCCCAACCGGACAACATTAAAGGAGAATGAAAAACATTTAATCAAAATAAGTGCCTTAACATTAGCTTATTAATGATTTTCAATAATCATCTTTACAACTTATTTGAAAATAAATTTGGTTTTTGCAATTAATTCCCTAGTTTTGCAATCCCATAACAATAACACTTCGGGGTGTAGCGTAGCCCGGTATCGCGCCACATTTGGGATGTGGAGGTCGTAGGTTCGAATCCTGCCACCCCGACTAAAGCTCCCCAACAAAGGGAGCTTTAATTTTTTAAAATGGTTGCATAGCTCAGCTGGATAGAGCAACTGCCTTCTAAGCAGTAGGTCTTTGGTTCGAATCCAAATGCGACCACTTAAAGCCTTTCAAGGGATAACCTGAAAGGCTTTTTTTATGATACAAGTATTTTAGTAAAATGAGTTTACAATCCGAAATCGAAAAAAGAAGAACCTTTGGTATTATTAGCCACCCCGATGCGGGCAAAACTACCTTAACCGAAAAATTACTACTTTTTGGTGGTGCCATACAAACGGCTGGTTCGGTAAAGCGTAATAAAATTGAGAAAACAGCTACTTCCGATTTTATGGAGATAGAAAAACAGCGTGGTATTTCGGTGGCTACATCGGTTATGGGTTTCGATTACCAAGATTTTAAAGTTAATATTTTAGATACACCAGGCCATAAGGATTTTGCTGAAGATACTTACCGTACACTAACTGCTGTAGATTCGGTTATTTTAGTGGTTGATTGTGTAAAAGGAGTGGAAGAGCAAACCCGTAAACTGATGCAGGTGTGCCGTATGCGCAATACACCAGTAATTATTTTTATCAATAAAATGGATAGGGAAGGGCAAAATCCTTTCGATTTGTTAGACGAACTTGAAACCGAATTAAACATAAGCACCCGCCCACTTAGTTGGCCAATTGGCATTGGTAGCACTTTTAAAGGAGTTTTTAATATTTTTAATGATACTTTAAGTCTTTTTAGTGCAAATAAAAAGCACATTGAAGATGATGTTGTAGAAATAAAATCATTAGCCGATACCCAGCTTGATAAAATTGTTGGCGAAAATTTAGCAAATAAACTACGGGAAGATATTGAACTGATTGAAAGTTTTTACGAACCCTTTAACGAAACTTTGTATAAAGAGGGTTATTTAGCTCCCGTATTTTTTGGCAGTGCCATTAATAATTTTGGGGTTAAAGAGTTATTAGATACTTTTGTACGCATTGCACCCGACCCACAACCACGGGCAACATTAGAGCGAGAAGTATCGCCAACCGAAAATAACTTTACTGGTTTTGTATTTAAAATTCACGCTAATTTAGACCCAAACCACCGGGATAGAATTGCTTTTTGTCGTATTTGCTCAGGCAAATTTGAGAGAAACGTATTTTATAAAAACACCCGAACGCAGAAGAAACTAAGGTTTGCATCGCCAACTAGTTTTATGGCCAATACCAAAAATGTGATTGATGAGGCTTGGCCTGGTGATGTAGTAGGCTTGTACGATTCGGGAAATTTTAAAATTGGCGATACCATTACCGCTGGCGAGGATATTAGATTTGTTGGCATACCTAGCTTTTCGCCCGAAATTTTTAAAGAGATTGAAAATACTGACCCAATGAAAACTAAACAATTAGAAAAAGGTATTCAACAATTAACCGATGAAGGTGTGGCTCAATTGTTTATCCAAAATCCGGGTAACCGTAAAATTATTGGTACCGTTGGCGAGCTGCAGTTTGAAGTTATACAATTTAGGTTATTGCAAGAATATGGCGCATCGTGTATTTTTAGACATTTGGGTTTTACCAAAGCACATTGGTTTACTTGCCCCGATGCTGTAAAACTAAATGAGTTTATACAGCGAAACCACGCTAAAGTTGGTTTTGATAAAGAAAATAGGCCTGTTTTGTTTACCAATAGCCCTTGGGATTTAGATTATACTAAAAGGCAATACGAGCATATTGTTTTCCACGAAACATCGGAGTTTTAAAAAGTTAAAATTAAAAAGTTAAAATTCAAAAACCTTAAAACCCGAGTTCGATTGTTAATTCTGATATAATTTAGTGCTTATTTATACTTTAAACTGTTTTTTGAGTTAACGATGGTAGCGGCATCCTTTTTTTTTTCTATCCCCCAAAAGGGGAAAACGTTAAATCCTCATTTTGGAGGCCAAGGGGAAAAAAGATACAGCGGACGCCGTGTTAAAACGCCCTTCAAACATCATCAAAACTATAATAAACAATGTTGTATTAATCGAAATCAGGTTATTATTAAATTAGTTAACCATTATTATCAAGCTAATTTAAATAATGCTTTCAATTCGGTAGCATCCTCGGGTTTCATTCTCCCTCCTAAAATTAAGCGTAATTGGCGGCGGCGAAGCGCACCATCAAAAAGTTCTTTTTCACCTTCTGTTTCGGCAATTAACG
>JAYULE010000226.1:0-22780 GCA_043763845.1 Sphingobacteriales bacterium | reverse complement strand
GCTGTGCCAATTGCATCGCCAGCGGTTGTTTGGTCAAAAAACAAACTCGCACCCAGCGGTGTGGTACCTGTTATTACTAAATTTGATGAACCATTGGCGCTTAAACTATTAGGCGCTGTTGTGCTTACTGCACCATTTAAAGTTAAGGTGTTGCTACCTATACCAAATTTTCCGCTTGTTAAGGTTAAAGCACCTGTTACGGTTATGTTGCTTGTTGCATTAATACCGTTTGCATTATATAATGTTAAATTATTATAAGTAGCATTAACTAAAGTTTGTGCACCAGTGCCGTTGTATATAACCGTACAACCATTGATACCGGTTGCTAAAGTGCCTAATATTGGCGAAGCCGTACCGGCAATTGTTAATGTATTGTTGCCACTTGATGAAGTAGTAATGTTTACGGTACCTGTTCTAATATTGCCGCTTGCGCTAATAATTAATGTTGCTGGCCCGGCTCCTTCCCCAATCTGAAATATGGTATTAACACCTAAGTTTAAAATACCGTTAAGCGTTTTTGATGAGGTAAGAATAAATTTATCGCCGTCGGAAATAAAATTTATAGGAATTGAACCTGAGCCGTTGGTACTGGTTCCCCAATTGGCTAAATCGGTTAAATCGCTTTGGCCTGGTTTAAAGTAATAATTAGTGGGCGATGCCGTAGTTACTGTTAATGCTGCACTTTGGGCGCTCCAATTGGGTATAGCATCTTTAGCCCTTACCGTAAAATTGTAAACCGTACCTGCAATTAAATTAGTAACGTTAAAATTTGTGGTAGCACTGGTGCCAACTAAAATATTGTTTCTGTAAATTTCGTAACCAGTTACCCCGCCAACATCTAAGCTTGCGCCCCAATTTAAGGTAAAACCAGTTTGGGTAATAGCCGATGCAACTAATGCGGTTGGTTGCGTAGGGGGGGTGTTATCTACAATTATTTGGGTTAGTGTAAAACTATCAAAATATGCCGAATTGTTAACATCTGTCCAAACGCCAAGATCTGCTGTTGTATTGCTTGCGCCCATAGTAAAATCAATAGTATATTGGGTCCAACTTGTTGAAGTTACTTGTTGCCCAGGGTTTAAGGCACCATTAAAATTTCTTACCGAAATCCAAATGTTACTACCTGTAGCCGCTTTTGCCCAACCGCTTACCCTGTAAGTTGCCCCTGGGGTTAAAGTTAATATATTGTTTGCGCCTCCATTAGAGAAAAAACCAGATTTTGAGCCAGAATGTACATGAATAGGTGTTGTGTTTACACTTGAAGTTCCATAAGTAAACCAATTTGTAAAATCACTTTCGAAACCTAAATTTTGCGTTGATGCAGATGTATTTACGGTTAAAGCTGTACTAAGTGCCGAGAAATTTCCAGCAGCATCTTTAGCCCTAACACGCATACTGTAAGCAGTACTTGGCGATAGCGCAGTTAAGTTTAAGGTATTGCTACTTGTTGATGCAACAAACACACCGTTAGCATATACTTCGTATGCCGTTACGCCAACAGCATCGGTTGATGCTGCCCAATTTAACGTAAAGCCTGTGCTGGTTATACTTGCTGATGATAGGCCTGTTGGTGTGCTGGGCGGTGTATTATCGGGCAAGCCAGCTTGGGTAACAGGTATTGATATGGTAACCGTACCATCGCTTAAAGTAATGGTTGCACTGCGTGAGTTTATAGATGCATTTGTAGTGCTAGTTAAACTTACACTTTGGCTACTGCTACCATTTGTTGTACTGGCAGTAAGCCAAGCGGGTAGGTTAGTAATTGTCCAATTTAAATTAGATGTTATAGCGAATGATTGTGAACTTGCACTATTACCAAAAAGAATATTGTTTGGGCTGGCCATTAGGTTGGTTGATGGACTAAAAGATAGCACCGTAATAGATACAGGAGCTAAATTTGCATAAACATCGCTTCCTGTAATAACTGTTGGGCTACCGCTTTGCGTAAATGTTGGAAACTTATCGGCTTCGCCAGTGCCGCTAAATTGCCACCTGGTAAGGGTAGAGCCTGTTGGTAAAGCACCCGTAGTAACGTTAATAGTTTGGCTTGTTGTTTCCTTATTTATTAGCAACACATTTAGTTGGTTTGTTGCAGGGTTATAGGTAGTAAATGTTTTTACCGGGTTTGATGAATTAGATACCAATAATTTAGGTAGGGTAAAATCGCCCCAAATTTTAATTGCTTGGCCTGCGGCGGTTAAGTTACTTGCAGGATCTAATGCATCGTACAAATCTTCTTGAAAAGGTATTGTTGCGTTAAACCTCCACCTTGTATTCCAAAAACATGCAAAATCTAATTTTTGGTGCTTAATAATTTGCCCAAAACACTCAAAATTGGCCAAAGCATGGCCTAAATTATTATCTGGAGTCCAAGCAGTAGGGAAATTGACAGGATGATATTTAAAATCAATAGTGTTAAACTCCGCAACCGATACCGTAATTCTATTTCTATCGGCAGCATTGGCAATACCGTTTATGGCATTTATGGCACTGGTAACTTCGCCATCTAATGCCACATTATTGTTTTTATAAAAATTATAACCACCTATGTAGTTAAATGTGGGGTAACTACTAACGGTAAGCATATCAATTTTAGCGGCAACGGCTGGTGTTAAAAAACTCGCCCAAAAACTATTATTACCATTTGCAACAATTTTAATGGTTGGATCTATTGCTTTCATAGCATCCGAAAAATCTACAATATCGGCTGCGTATTGTGCAGCTGTTGGCTTACCGTTGTACGATGCATCGGCCCAACACTCGTTGCCTATCATCCAATATTTTATGTTATACCCTTTAACTATATTTGCATATCGTACCCACTCTACCGCATTGGTTATTACTTGTGCTTTGGTAGGTATAGCTCGGGCTCCACAGCCGTAAATTGGATAAATACAATCATAAGGCACAACAATTATTGGTTCGCCATCGGCAGCAATGCTCATGGTCATAAACTCATCAAAATCTAATACTTCACTTTTAGCATTAATTTGGTCGGCGTTAAAAAACCGTGTATCGTTAGCTGGCCAAACGCAGTTTGTTGATTTAGGGTTGGCTCCATTAGTCCAAGGAGTGGTTGCCCAAAAAAAGTTATCAGCTTTTTCGCCACCGGGGTAGCGTAAAAATTTTGTACCCATGTTTTTTAAAGCAACTGCTGTTTGTGCAGGTATATTGGGCCCTAATACTGTACCATCCATTAAATAATCCATATTTATACCTGATGGGCGGTTAGAGATATCTTTTTCAACATTGCTTAAATTTAGGGCAACTGTTAAAGATGTTGTACCGTATTGTAAAACCGTAATAGTTCTGGTTATACCGTTACCTGTTAAAGTAAGGGTTGCACTACGGGTAGTAGCTGTGCTATTGGTTTGCGAAGTTAAGGTAATAGTGGCATTACCACTTCCCGATGCTGCACTTAGTGTTAACCAACCCGGCGAACCTGTTATTGCCCAGTTTATATTACTGGTTATGGCCAAGCTTTGGCTTGATGCAGTTGGGTTAAAATGATAGGTTGTGAATGATACTTGTAAATTATCGGCATCGTTAACCGTAAAATTATTGTTTTTTAGGGTATTTAATTTTAGTACACCTGATGCAGTATTTGCGCTATTTATGTGTTTATATGCATAACCATTTAATGCAGTTAATGTAAATAAGGCAAATGCATATTTTTTTATTTTGACAAGGAAAAATTTTGACATATTGTAAACTTTAAGTTTTTATAAAAAGTTATACAATGTATGCAATATTTTTGTTACAATAATTATTTTTTTAAAATGATTAAGTTATTTTTAAAAATAATAATGTTAAGTTAATTATGTTACAATCCAAAATAATAGCAAAATAAAGGGCAATATACTTTTGTACATTGCCCAACTGTAAAATAAACTATTAATTTTTAATAATTTTTCTTGTTAAAATTTCAGTTCCCCACATATTTTTAACGCTTATAATATACCAACCTGGTATTAATTTATGGGTATTTAATTTTAGGTGGTTATTGCCTTTATTAATTACATCTTGTTTAGATATTTCAATTTTACCCACTAAATTGCTTACAGTAATAATAACCTTACTGGTTTGGTTTGCTGTAAAAACCATATTTAAATCGTTAGATACTGGGTTAGGGTAAATTTTATTTTCAACAATAAAGCCAGCTTTTAATACAATAATGTTTGATGGGGTTGTGTTTCCATCAAAATCTATTTGTTTTAATTGGTAAAAGGCATCATCAAGTATATTGTTGTCATTAAAGCTGTATTCTAAGGTAGCAGTGCTGTTGCCGTTTATTGCTTGTGTTTTTTCAAATCCAATTGTTACAAAATCACTACCATTTTTTGATCTTAAAATCTCAAAACCTCGGTTGTTTTGTTCAGCAGTTGTTCTCCAAGCTAATACGTTACCAACTGTTGTTGCCCTGCCTCCAAAATTAATTAAACTAACTGGCAAGGTGCTTATATGCTCGTAGGCACCTAAATCGTATGCACCAGTGTTAGGTATGTTAGTGCCAAAAAAATCGCGGCTACCAACAGCAATGTTGTAAGGCGGTTGGGTTAAGTTTAACCCTTTATTAATAAGCCCCGATGTGGGTTTTAATTTATAAGCCGTAAGTGTGGGTAAAAGTGTAGTATTGTTTATTGTTGCCCCGTTTCCGGGATTTTGCAGTTGAGGGTCAATAGTAAAGCCAAAATTAGTGGTGTTAATTTTCTCTTGTCCTGTTGCATTTTGCCACAATGCAAACGAATTGTAGTTTGTAGCTCCCCACCTTACATTAAAAGGTGTGTTGGGTATTGTCCAATAATTATTGTTTAGGAACTGAACTTTAGCTGTATTTAATGTTCCAGCTGGCGATGATATTAAAGGATAATTATTTGCCGTAACAAATATATTATTGTGTATTTTAATGCCGGTACAATTAGTATTTTGAAAAGTTATAGCTGCAGGCACACCATTGTAAACCTCGCCTCCCATATAAATGGTATTGTTGTAAATTTCTGTGGCACCAACAACATCTAAACCCCCGTTTGCCCAAAAATGAATACCTCCAAAACTTGATTTACGTCCGTCGTTTTCGCTAATGTTGTACCTTATTGTATTATTTTGTAAAGGCCCCAAAATATGTGCACCTTCAAATTGGGCAAGTAAATAGCCTGCCCCTTGGTTGTTGTGAGAGTAACAATATTGTATCATACAGTTTTGGCATGCACCATCAATATCAAAACCTGCGCCGTCGCCGTATGTGGTTTCGTTATGGTGCGATTCGCATTTTTGAATAACGCTGTTTACACAGTCCCACATCCAAATACCAACAGGGCCCGCTGCATTGTTATTATTAATACCATTTTTAAAAGCTATACAATCTTCAATTAAAGCACCATCAGCGCCGCCCATTACAATACCTGAGCCTGTGTTGCCATTAAAATTAATTGCACCAGGGTTATTGTGCGATACAACCTTTTTTAGCATAATATTAGTTAACCTGCCTTTTAATTTGCCATCTCTGCCGCATGTAAACCCGTTACCAGCAAAACCGCTAATGTCAACATCTTCAACAAGTAAATAATCTAAAACCGTAGCAGAACCGTTGTACACAACTATACCATGAGTTTGTGTAGGCCCTGTTTTAGTAACTCCATCTCCCTCTAAAATAAGGTTGGTAAATTTAAAACCTAACCCAACATTGCCACTAATTGGTGCCCAAAGGTTAAACAAGCTATTTGCATTTGATTTTAAGATAGCTCTTCCCACCCCGTACGAAGTAAAAGTTATTGGGTTGGCAGCAGTTCCCTTATTTTTATCTAATTGTAAATAAATACCAGCTGGGTTTACAAACGTTTGCCCACCTTCAAACAATATTTTATCGCCTGCAACAAAACCTGTTACCCACGCAAAATTTGCTACTTTGGCCATGCTTTGCCAAGCGTTGGCTACTGAGGTTCCTGTACCACCATCGTTACCTGTTGGTTTTACATAATAATCTGTAGCAAATAATTTTGCACTTATGGTTATTGCAATAAAAAGCGAATAAATTTTTTTCATGTAGTTTAGTTTATAAATTTAATTTTTGTTTAATTAAAGGTATAAAATATTTTTGTTGAATTATGTTTTTATAAATTTTGGCTAAGCATAAAATAGAAATTAACTTAATATTATTAACGTTTTCATATTATAATTACCTCGGTACATTATTAATTTTGCATTTACTTAGTTGATATTAAATAATATATAGTGTACACAATAACCATTAACAAATGCAGCTTTATACTCTCCCATCTTATTTTAATGGAGTGTATTGGTTAAAACTTTATTTACTACTAAAATTAATTTAAAAGCTTTCAATAAAAAATAAGTGTATTTTACACCTATTTTTTATTACAACAGTAATACTAAAGTAAAGTAAGCAAGTTCTTATTGTGGCTTTTAGCGAATAGGAATACAGTTAATTTTACGCTATGCATTAATATTAATAAAATAAATAATTGCAAAATCAAAATTATGCAAATTGTAGTGTTTTCAATATTTTTATACAAAATATTTTTTTAATTTACAAGATAACAAGGTTAAAAACTTATTTTGTGGCAATTTTTAATATCTAATAACAACCAAAATGTTTATATTAAAAAAATAGATTTTCAATTAATTAACACGGGTATTTATAAAACTAAAAATAATTTTTAACCTAAACTTTGTAAATGAAAATACTACATACCGCCGATTGGCACTTAGGCAAACGGCTCGAAAAATTTTCTCGTTTAGAAGAGCAAAAGCTAGTTTTAGAAGAAATTATTGAAATAGCAAATACACAAGAAGTCGATATAGTACTTATTGCTGGCGATTTGTACGATGCTTTTAACCCTCCTGCCGAGGCTATCGACCTTTTTTACAAAACCCTAAAACGCTTAACTAATAATGGTAAACGAGCCGTAATTGCTATTGCTGGCAATCACGATTCGCCCGATAGAATTGAAGCCCCCGACCCACTAGCTCGCGAATGTGGCATATTTTTTTCGGGTTACCCCGATACTCATATTGCTGACGGAAAATTAGATAATGGCATTGCGGTTTTACGCAGTGAAGCTGGATTTTTAGAGCTTAAAATTCCCAAATACAATTACCCGTTGCGCTTACTGCTAACGCCATACGCCAACGAGTTTAGATTAAAAACCTTTTTAGGAATTAATAATGAAGAAGCAGAATTAAGGCAGGTTTTACAACAGCAATGGCAAACCTTGGCCGATACCTATTGTGATAATAAGGGCGTAAATATGTTAATGGCGCATTTGTTTCTTATGAAAAAAAATGGCATAAAACCCACCGAACCCGAGGATGAAAAACCCATTTTACACCTAGGTGGCGCACAAGAAATTTACAGCCAAAACATACCTCTACAAATGCAATATGTAGCGTTAGGTCACCTACACCGCTACCAAGTTATTGATGAAAAACCCTGCCCAATTGTTTATTGTAGCAGCCCATTAAGTTATAGTTTTGCCGAAGCACAACAGCAAAAATATGTGGTAGTTTTAGATGTTGAACCAAATGGCTTGCCAGCAAATATTACTAAAATAGAACTTAAACAAGGCCGGGTATTACACCGCAAAAAATTTAATGATATTAATGAGGCATTAATTTGGTTGCAACAAAACCCATATACTTTAGTAGAACTAACAATTGTAACCACCGATTATTTAACCGCCGAAAATCGCAAGCAATTGCTTAATGCACATAATGGTATTATAACCATAATTCCCGAAATTAAAAATATTAATAACGCTGTGGCGGATATTAAAAGCATAAACTTAAATCAAAATATTGAAGAACTTTTTATAGATTTTTTTAAACACCAAAAAGGTCAAAATCCCAATACTGAATTATTAGATTTGTTTAAAGAAATTAGAGCCCAAAGCAACGCCGAATGATACCTACACTATTAACGATTAAGGGATTATACTCGTACCAAGAAACGCAAATTATTGATTTTACTAAACTAATAGAAGGCCAATTATTTGGCATTTTTGGTGCAGTAGGCTCGGGGAAATCATCAATTTTAGAAGCCATTTCTTTTGCCCTTTACGGCGAAACCGAAAGATTAAACTTGCGTGATAATAGAGGCTATAATATGATGAATTTAAAATCGAACGAATTATTAATTGATTTTATTTTTAAAAATTACGACGATAAACAATATCGTTTTACAGTAAAAGGTAAACGAAATTCTAAGAGATTTGAAGAAGTAAAAACCTTAGATAGATGTGCGTATGTAAAAGAAAATGATGCTTGGTTGCCTTTAGAAATCCCATCAGCCGAAAATATTATAGGCCTAAGTTACACTAACTTTAGGCGCACCATAATTATTCCGCAAGGTAAGTTTCAAGAATTTTTACAACTAAAAGACAAAGAACGCACCACCATGCTTAAAGAAATTTTTGCATTAGAAAAATACGAGTTTTTTGTACAAACCAGCTTTTTAGAGAAAAAAAATAATGAAACCATACAAAACCTAAATGGGCAACTTTTGCATCTAACACAAACCACTCAAGAAGGCATTATAGAGATACAAAACCACGTAAAACAATTAGAACCAATTGTAGAAAATTATAAAATTAAAATTTTTGATAAAGAAAAAGAATTAAAACAACAGGAGGAAACTAAGCAACTTTTTCTGGATTTAGAAAACAGCAAACAGAAATTAAATGTTTTGTTAGAAAACCAACAAAATCAAGACCTCAATTCCCAAAAAATTAAAAATTACGAATATTGTAACCTACATTTTAAAGATATTTTTATTCGTAAAAAAGAATGTGCCTACAACATAATAATCCATAACAAAAACTTAAAAGATTTAAAAAAACGCTACCAAATTTGTTGCGATAGTTTAACCGAAACCGAAAAAAAACACCTAAATATTAATAACCAATTTTTAAAAATAGATGATTTTAAACAAGAAGCTAACGATTATAAAAATTTACTCGAATTAGCTGTAAAAAACACCGAAACTATTGAGCTTAAGGCTAGAGTTGAAAAAGGAAAAATTTTATTAGCATCTGAACTTAGCAAAAAAACTTTACTAGAAGCAAATATTTTAGAATTAAAAACACAACTAAAATCCCTAAAAAGCAGCTTGCCAAATTTAACTGAATTGAGTGAAATAAAAATTTGGTTCACTCAAAATGAAGGTTTCGAAGAGCAAATAAATTCTATAAATGATGAAGTTTTAGTCGTAAATACTAATTTACAAACAGTTGAAAAGCATATCGAAAAGGAACTTAAAAATTCAATATTTACGAGCAATAATTTGATTACTTCAGTACAAAATGCAACACATATTATTCAGCAATTAAGCCAAACTTTAAATGCACAAAAGCAAGTTTTGCAAAATCAATTAGCACATTATAACCTACAAAAAAAATTAGGAGAATTTAGTGATATGCTGCACAACGGGCAACCTTGTATGTTGTGCGGCGCAACTGAACATCCACAAATTTTAAAAGTAGAAGATGTTGAACAGCATAGTTTAACTGTAAATAATCACATAAAAATCAACCAAAATAATATTGATGATTTAAATAAGATTGAAAAAAATTTAATAGGTTTTAATGCCAATAAGCAATCAAATAATGAGCAATTGCAAATTGTTACAAACAAGCTAAGCCTAGCACAAAATATTGCACAAGCACATCAACAAAAATTTATTTGGCCCAACTTTTCGGTTAATGATAAAGCCTTGGTTGATAGTCAATTTACAGCCGCAAATGAAATCCAAAATGCAATAACTAATAGCGAAAAAGAATTAGAAAACCAAGAAGAAAGTTTAAAATTGGTTGTTGCAAGTTTTGATAAATACACACTTGCAATTACTGATATTGAAAATCAAATAATTGCCAAACAAGGAGAAATTAGTACTTTACAAAATCAATTAATTGTATTGAATGCTAAAGATTTTACAAACCTTTCCGAAGCACAAATTACCCAACAAAGCAAGAAAATTAGACAACAAATTAATGATATAATTACGCAGCACCAACAAATTAGCGAAGAGTTAAACCAACAAACACAAACAAAAATTTTACTCAATGAAAAATTAGAAACAGCTAATCAAAACTTAATTAATGATGAAGCTAAGTATAAAAAAATTGCACAAAATATTGAAGTTGAAATAGCAAAATCAGGTTACCAAACCGAAGATGAAATAATAAGTATTTTAGCGGATAATTTTGATACTGAAACTTTAAAAAAAGAAGTTGAAATTTATAATCAGCAATTATTTAACGCAAAACAGTTAAACCAAAAACTAGTTGAAAATTGCATAGGAAAAACTTTTGATGCCGATGTTTATCAATTAAACTTAGCTAATATTGTAGTATTTAAACAAGAGTTTGAACAAATAAATACCGATTTAATAAAAGAAAAAAACGCTTTAGAAATTGCTATAAAAAACTTTGAACAAAAGCTTATTTTAACAAATGAGTTAGAAAAATTACAGAATCGAGCTACTAACATAAATACATTAAAACAACTTTTTAGCGGTAGTGGCTTCGTAAGTTATATTTCGCAAGTGTATTTACAAAACTTGTGCGCTGTTGCAAATCAAAGGTTTTACCAACTTACCCACCAACAATTTAAATTAGAAGTTAAAGAAAACAACGATTTTTTGGTACGAGATTATTTAAATAATGGCAAAACCAGAATTGCCAAAACTTTATCGGGTGGGCAAACCTTTCAAGCATCGCTATCTTTAGCTTTGGCTTTGGCCGAAAGTGTGCAGCAGCAAAATAAAGCCAAACAAAATTTCTTTTTTTTAGATGAAGGTTTTGGCTCGCTTGATAAAGAATCACTTCAAACCGCTTTCGAAACTTTAAAACAGTTGCGTAAAGAAAGCCGTATTGTGGGTATAATATCTCATGTTGAAGATTTGCAACAAGAGATTGATACCTATTTAACCATTGAAAACGATACTTTTAAAGGCAGCCAAGTTAAACCCAGTTGGCAGTAGTCTTTATTTTTTTATTTTCATTTATAGCAAATTAACGCTAAAATTAGCGTTAAAACCCAAATTTAAGAGCCAATGCAATTGTTAAATATCCAAATTATTTAAATTAAATTTTACTAATTTAGCGAAAAAAATCATTAACAAGTTCATGAAAAATTTTGTTAAATTAATTTTTGTTATTTCATTTTTAAGCTTGGTTTGTGCTTGCAAAAAAACTTCTTGCCCAGATGGAATGCATCAAGTAAAATTAGAAAACGGAAGTACAATTTGTGTACCTGATAATATGAAAGTTGAACCACGTGGCTAGAATTATAGCTTTTGATTACGGCACAAAACGAATAGGCATTGCCGCCACCGATCCTTTAAAAATTATTGCCAATAGTTTAACTACCGTCCACCCAAAAAATATAATTGAATTTTTAAAAAAATATATCTTAACCGAACCAGTTGAACTTTTTGTGGTAGGCTTACCCAAACAAATGGATGGTAGTTTATCAGAATCGGCACAGCAGGTAAAAGGTTTTGTAACGCTTTTAAAAAATAATTTCCCTACTATTTTAGTTGAAATGATGGACGAGCGTTTTACTTCCAAAATGGCATCGGCAACTATTGCGCAAAGTGGTTTAAAAAAAACAGCTAGGCAAAATAAAGCTTTAGTTGATGAAGTTGCCGCAACAATAATTTTACAATCTTACATGGAAAAACAAAGCTTGCTATAACGCCTTAGTTTAACAAAGCTTATAAATGTCGTTTAAGTTTCTACCTAAGTTATTGTAATCCATACCGTAACCCACAACAAATTTATTCTCAATCTCAAAGCCAACGTAAGTAATTTGTGGTATTTGGGTTTCTAAGGCTTCGGGTTTAAGTATTAACGTAGCCACTTTTACCGATGCGGGTTTAAAAGCTTCGGTTTTACTTATCAAAAATTGTAGGGTTTTGCCAGTATCCACAATATCTTCCACAATAATTACGTCTCTCCCGCAAACATCAATATCCAAACCTAAAACCTCATCAACATTACCACTGGTTTTTGTTTCGCCTTTATACGACGACACTTTAATAAACGAGATTTCGCAATTTCCAGTAATTTGGCTTACTAAATCTGCCATAAACATAAAACACCCATTTAAAATGCCAATAATAACCGGTGTTTCGTTTTGGTAATCTAAATTTATTTGTTTTGCTAACTCGGCAGTACGGGTGTTAATTTCTAAATTGCTTATAAATATTTCAAAAACTTTATCACTTAAATTTATCGTCTTCATCAAGCAAAAATAGTTTAGTTAATTCAAAATTTTTAAATATAAATTTCAAATTACAAAGTAAATATTTATAAAAATTGCCAAGTTATTTTAATCGGTTTATCTAATAAAAGTCAATTAGTACATATCCAAACAAAACACAATTTAAATAGTTAAATTTGTAAAACATTAAAATGTACGATAATCGTACAATTAAGTGTGATAAAATCTTTTTAAAAGATGTTGAACAACATAGAAGAAGCAATACAAGATATTAAAGCTGGCAAAATGGTAATTGTGGTTGATGATGAAGACCGCGAAAACGAAGGCGATTTTGTTACCGCTGCAGCAAATGCAACACCCGAAGTAGTAAACTTTATGGCAAAATATGGCCGTGGTTTAATTTGTGTACCGCTAACGGCCGATAAGTGTGAAGATTTACAGTTAAACTTAATGGTGGGTAAAAACACTGCAACATTCGAAACAAATTTTACAGTATCAATAGATTTAATTGGCCAAGGTTGCTCTACAGGCATATCTGCCAGTGATAGATCTAAAACTATTTTAGCTTTAATAAACCCTGAAACAAAACCCGAAGATTTAGGTCGACCTGGGCATATTTTCCCTTTAATTGCACAAAATGGTGGTGTTTTACGCAGGGCTGGCCACACCGAAGCTGCAATTGATTTAGCCGTTTTAGCAGGCTTTGCGCCAGCAGGTGTAATTTGCGAAATAATGAGCGAAGACGGAGAAATGGCTCGTTTGCCCGATTTAAAAATCCTAGCTAAACAACTAGATATGAAAATTATTTCTATTCAAGATTTAATTTCGTACCGCCTAAAAACCGAAACTTTAGTAAAGAAAGAAGTGGCAATTAATTTACCCACACAGTGGGGCAATTTTGAAATGGTAGCCTTTACACAATTAAATACTGGCGATAATCACTTAGCTTTAATTAAAGGAAGTTGGGATGATGACGAACCCGTTTTGGTACGCGTACATAGCTCTTGCATTACGGGAGATATTTTTGGTTCATGCAAATGCGATTGTGGCCCACAGCTTCATAAAGCAATGGAAATGATAGAGAAAGAAGGCAAAGGTGTAATTTTATATATGAACCAAGAGGGCCGAGGTATTGGCTTGGTTAACAAATTAAAATCATATAATTTACAAGATGCTGGTATGGATACTGTTGATGCCAACCTTGCTTTAGGCTTTAAAATGGATGAACGGGACTATGGCATTGGCGCACAAATTTTAAGAGCCATAAATGTTAAAAAAATGCGCTTAATGAGCAATAATCCAACTAAAAGAGCTGGACTTATTGGCTACGGTTTAGAGGTTGTAGAAAATGTGGCTATAGAAATTGCATCAAACCAACATAACGAAGTTTATTTAAAAACCAAACGAGATAGAATGGGACATAATATTTTAGGGTAATTAATTAGCAAAATTAGTTTTTTTTTTCGTTTGCTTTCGCCGATAAATAGGGTATTAAAAACATAGTATGCCGAAAATTACTGTAAAAAAAATTACAAACCATACCGATTTAGAAATTGCTTTTGCAATTAGGAAACAAGTGTTTGTAATAGAGCAAAACTGCCCTGCACATTTAGAGTTCGAGAACGAAGAAGTTTCCCATCATTTTTTGGCTTTCGCCGATGAAATACCAGCAGGCGTTTGCCGTTGGCGCCAAACACCAAACGGCTATAAATGCGAACGATTTGCTGTTTTAAAACAGTTTAGAAGTTTAGGTGTGGGTTCTTATTTATTAGCCGATCTTTTAGCTGATTTACCTCCAAACTCTCATAATATTTATCTACACGCACAATTAACAGCAATGGGTTTATACGCAAAATTTGGTTTTGTTGCAAAAGGAGAAATTTTTAATGAAGCAGGCATACAGCACTACAAAATGGTACGCTCTTCACTTTAAAAATTGCTGTTTTTATTTTCCAATTATTTGATATTTAATTACTAATTTCTACGCCCTCATATTAATATATTGCAATGGTTGTCCAAAATTTTCGCTACGGCAAAGTGCTATAACATCTTGTAAATCATCCAGTTTTTTCCCTTGTACTCGCACTTGGTCTTCCATTATTGATGCTTGTACTTTTAAGTTCGAATCTTTAATTTTCTTCACAATTTTTTTGGCAACTTCTTTATCAATTCCTTCTTTAACATTAATTTCTTTTTTAATCATATTGCCTGTGATGGCATAAAATGGTTTCTCAAAATCTAATGCATTTGGGTCTAAATTTTGTTTAACAAACCTCGAAATTATCGAATCGGTAATTGCTTTTAAACGCATATCATCTTCTGTAATAATTTCTAATTTATTTATTTTTTTATCTAATTCTATAGTAGATTTAGAAGTGCTAAAATCGTAACGATTTAAGATTTCTTTTTTGGCATTATTTATGGCATTATCTAAAGTTTGCGCATCAATTTTACTAACAATATCAAAGGAAGGCATAATAAATTTTTTTATAGTGTAATTTATTTAAAAAATATTAATTTTACAATTATTTAATACTAACTTAACATTCAAAATATTATGAAAGATGCAAATAAAACAGCAATAAAAAAATCAAAAAAAAATATAAAACATAAACTAGAAACAGATTTATCTGAAAAACTTCGGTCTTTTGTTACAAGCCTTGGTCACGATGTTGAAGATATAGGCGACGAACTAAAAAAAGCAAGTAAAATAATCGCTAAAAAGCTAAGCAAAAAAATTAGTGATGTAAAATTTGCTGTAAGCGAAAAATTTGAGTCGGCTAATAATAAAACTAATAAGGCTGTTGTTAAAGAAAAAAATGAACTGGTTAAAGATGCTAAGCAATCTAAAAAAATAGCCAGTGCAACTTTTACACAAGTAAAAAAAGAAACAGCACCTAAAGTAGTTGCGGCAAAAAAAGAAATTGAAAAAGTAACTTCTGTTGTAAAAAAAACAGCTAATAATGTTGAAAAACAATTAGCTACGCCAAAAGCGGTAATTAAACCAAAATCAGTAAAAGTTAATCTTAACGGAACTAAGCCCTCCCAAACCACAACTAAACCTAAAACAACTTAATTTTATTAAGGGAATATAAATTACGGTTATGATTATTTAATATTTAATTAACATAAAATTTTGCAATTTCGATTCCCGAACCCAATGGTTTCGGGATTTTTTTTTATCTAAATGAATTCACCCAAAATACCTTTATTAAACCGAGAAATTAGTTGGCTTTATTTTAACGATAGGGTTTTACAAGAAGCTGCCGACCACAGCGTACCCTTAATAGAACGAATTAAATTTTTAGCCATATTTTCATCAAACCTTGATGAGTTTTACCGTGTACGTGTTGCTACGCTTAACCGTTTAGCAACCGTAGTAAGTAAAGTTAAGGAAGAGTTGGGTTACAATCCTAAAAAAACCCTTAACCAAATTAAAAATATTGTTGTAAAACAAGAAAAAAAATTTAATGGTTTATACGCCGATATTATTAAAGAACTTGCTGAAAATAAAATATTTATAATTAACAATATACAATTAAACGTAACAAGGGGGCAGTTTGTAAAAGATTATTTTAGAGAGCATATTTTACCAACTATTGTGCCTATTATTATTGATGAAAAAGCGCCTTTCCCAGAGTTAAGAGACCGTGTAATTTACCTGCTTGTTAAACTAATTAAAACCGATGATAACTTAAGCAAACCACAAATAAAACACGCATTAATAGAAATACCTAAAACATTAAATAGGTTTTTAGTTTTGCCCGAAACCAATAAACTTAAATTTATTATTCTTTTAGATGATGTAATTAGGTATTGCTTAGACCAAATTTTCTTCATTTTCGATTACAACCAAATTGAAGCACATTCGTTACAAATTACTCGCGATGCAGAATTAGATTTAGATAAAACGGTTAGCGATAAGTTTGTAGACTTACTTACAAAAAGCATCCAAAAACGAAAAAAAGGAAAACCAATGCGTTTGCTGTACGATAGCGAAATGCCTATTGATATGCTATCGTTGGTGGTAAATAAATTAAATTTACATTCCGAAAGTTTAATTCCGGGTAACCGTTACCATAACTTTAAAGATTTTATTTCGTTCCCTAACGTGGGCGATGAAACCCTAGAATACAAAAAAATATTGCCTTTGCCAGTAAACGGGTTAAGTATACAAAAAGGAATGTTTCAGCTAATTAAACGGCGAGATTATTTGGTAAATTTACCTTATCAATCGTTCGATTATATCATACATTTTATGCGTGAAGCTGCAATTGACCCTAAAGTAACCGAAATTAATATTACACTTTACCGCCTCGCCGAAAACTCCAAAATAATTAATGCCTTAATTAACGCCTGCCGTAATGGTAAAAAAGTAAATTGCTTAGTTGAACTTAAAGCAAGATTTGATGAAACCGCAAATATTTATTGGACAAACCGCCTGCAAGAAGAAGGTGTAAACGTAAACTACGGTATTACAGGCTATAAAGTACACACTAAAATTTGCTTAATTACCCGTACAGAAAAAGGCGAATCTGTGTTTTACGCTAACCTTGCCACCGGCAATTATAACGAGAAAACAGCCCGCATATACTGCGACCATAGTTTATTTACGGCAGATAAACGCATAACAATCGAACTACATAAAGTTTTTGATGCGCTAAGTAAAAAAACACTTTCTAAAGATTATAAACATTTAGTGGTGTCGCCATTAGAAACCAGACCCAAATTATTTACCTTAATTGATACCGAAATTAAGAATGCAAAGGCAGGTAAAAGCGCTTACATTATTTTAAAAATGAATTCGTTGGCCGATGAGCTAACAATAAAAAAACTATACACTGCCAGCAATGCAGGTGTAAAAATTAAATTAATTATACGGGGAATGTGCTGTTTAGTGCCAGGTAAAGCAGGTTTTAGCGAAAACATAGAAGTGATATCAATAATTGATAAATTTTTAGAACATGCCCGTATTTGGATTTTTGCAAACGATGACAAAGAAAAAATATTTCTCCTTTCGGCAGATTTAATGACCCGTAATTTAGACCATAGAGTTGAGGTTGGTTTTCCAATTTACGATAAAAATATTAAGGAAGAAATAAAACAAATGATTGATATACAGCTTATGGACAATACAAAAGCTCGAGAAATCACTTCACTTAACAACAACAAATACCACAAAAACAATATTAAAATTAAATACCGCACCCAAATAGATACTTATAACTACTTAAAAAATAAAAACTTAACAATTTGAGATACGCAGCAATAGATGTAGGTTCTAATGCAATAAGGCTACTAATTGCCGATATTGTAGATAATAACGGCACAAAATCCTTTAAAAAAAACACCCTTATACGTGTGCCTTTGCGCTTAGGCGATGATGCTTTTATAGACCACGAAATATCGGACAAAAAAGCCGACGAATTGGTAAAAACTATGCAAGCATTTAAAAACTTAATGGATGTTTACAAAGTTACTCGCTATATGGCTTGTGCAACATCGGCCATGCGTGAAGCAAATAATGGTGCCAGTTTGGTGCTAAAAATAAAAAAACAAGCCAATATAAATCTCGAAATTGTTGAAGGCCATCGCGAAGCTACCATTATTTACAGCAGTCATATTGAGCAAACTATGGATAGAAACAAAAACTATCTGTATATTGATGTAGGTGGTGGCAGTACCGAACTTTCTGTTTTTTCTGAAGCTAAAATGTTGGCCTCAAAATCGTTTAACTTAGGTACCATACGTATTTTAGATAACCAAGATAAAGACGAAACTTGGGAGCAGATGATGCTGTGGATAAAAGAAAATTTAAAACAACACAAAAACATAATTGGTATTGGTACTGGTGGTAATATCAATAAATTATTCAAATTATCTGAAGAAAAAGATGGCACACCACTAACCTACAATAAGTTAAAGGATTTGCATAGTTACTTAAACTCATTCTCATTAAAAGATCGTATAAATGTTTTAAGCCTAAATCAGGATAGAGCCGACGTTATAATTCCCGCTTGCGATATATTTTTAAGCGTTATGAAGTGGGGAAATATAAAAAGCCTTTACGTACCCAAAATCGGTATGGTTGATGGTATTATACAATTATTAATTGAAGAAGAAGAGTAAATTTAAACCTGAGGTTTATTCAAAATCAGCATAAATAAGCTTAGTTTTTTGTATGTATATTTTTTGTGGCATTTTTAGTGCGATGAATAATTAAATGCAAAAAAGAATTATCTTATAAATGGCTTTTTTTTATTAAACATCAAATATTTAATTTTGTAATATGAACCGTTTATCAACTTCAACATCGCCCTATTTATTACAACACGCAAATAACCCAGTAAATTGGTATCCGTGGGGGCCCGAAGCTCTTGAAAAAGCAAGAACCGAAAACAAACTAATTTTAATAAGTATAGGCTACTCGGCCTGCCACTGGTGCCACGTTATGGAACACGAAAGCTTTGAGGATATTAAAGTTGCCGAACTAATGAACGAGTTTTTTGTGTGCATAAAAGTTGACCGTGAAGAACGCCCAGATATAGACCAAATTTATATGGCTGCCGTACAATTGATGACAGGTAGTGGCGGTTGGCCGTTAAACTGTTTTTGCCTGCCAGATCAACGTCCTATTTATGGCGGTACTTATTTTCCAAAAACCGACTGGAAAAAATTACTGTTAAACTTAGCCCAATTTTGGGATACCAAACCAAATGAAGCCGAAGAGTATGCGGTACGTTTAACCCAAGGAATAAAAGATGGCGATAAAATAAAATTAATAAGCGAAGAAAAAACATACACAGTAACTCACCTTACCGAAATTTTAAAGCCTTGGAAAATGCTTTTCGATTTTGCCGATGGTGGCCATAACCGAGCACCTAAATTTCCGATGCCTAATAATTGGGCATTTTTAATGCAAGCAGCACATTTATTAAAAGACGATGCCTTGCAAATTATTGTTTCGCTTACGCTTGATAAAATGGCGGCAGGCGGCATATACGACCAATTACGTGGTGGCTTTGCTCGCTACTCGGTTGATGAGAAATGGCATATACCACACTTCGAGAAAATGCTGTACGATAACGGACAATTAGTTAGCCTGTATGCCGATGCTTTTAAATGGAACCCAAAACCTCGCTATAAAGAGATTGTTTACGAAACTTTAGCTTGGCTTGCTGCAGAAATGACATCACCCGAAGGTGGTTTTTTCTCGGCTTTAGATGCCGACAGCGAGGGCGTGGAAGGGAAATTTTATGTGTGGAGCAAAGCCGAAATTGATACCGTTTTAGGGAGCGATGCAGAAATTTTTAATGCCTATTATGGTGTAACCGAAACAGGAAACTGGGAAGAGGAAGAAACCAATCATTTATTTGTTAGTAATGTAAATATTGTTGCCCAATTTAGTTTATCCAATGATGAAGTTCAAAAAATCATACAATCCTGCAAAGAAAAACTATTAACCCAACGAGCAAAAAGAGTAAAACCAAGTTTAGATGATAAAAAACTAACCTCATGGAATGCCTTGATGCTGAAGGGATATATTGATGCTTATAAAACTTTTGCCGACCCTATATTTTTAACAGCTGCTTTAGCCAATGCAAACTTTATAAAAACCAATATGCTAAAACTAAATGGCGGTTTGTTTAGGTCGTACAAAAATGGCGAAGCAACCATAAACGGTTTTTTAGATGATTATGCCCAAACTATTGAAGCTTTTATTGCCCTTTACGAAATTACTTTCGACGAAGATTGGCTATATACTGCACAAGGTTTAACAAACTACACACTAGCTCATTTTATGGATAAAGAAACTGGGATGTTTTTTTACACATCATCGCTTGATGAAAAACTAATTGCCCGCAAATACGAATTATTGGATAACGTAATACCGGCATCAAACTCGGTAATGGCACATAATTTAAAAAAGTTGAGTTTGTTTTTTGATGATGAAACTTATGCCAAAACCTATAACACAATGTTAAAAAATATACAACCCGAAATTAAAAAATATGGCTCTGGTTATAGCAATTGGGCATCGTTATTGTTATTCGAAATAATGGGCATTTATGAAATTGTGGTAACAGGTAAAAATTTTACTGAAAATTGTATGACTTTAGAAAAACAATATATTCCAAATAAAATAATAATGGGTGGTTTAACTGGCACTTTACCTTTACAAAAAAATAAATTAAGCACTCAAACCACTATATTTGTATGCAAAAATAAAACTTGTTTACTACCTGTAAGCAAGGTTAACGAAGCAATAAATCAAATTAATAATTAAAAATGGTGCATAACCATTTAACAAAACACAACGAGAATGAAAATTGATAATAACCAAGTAGTAACCGTTACTTACGATTTGTATGTAACCGAAGAAGGCGAGAAAAAACATGTAGAAAGTGCCACGGTAGAACAACCATTAGTATATTTACACGGTGTGGGTATGATGTTGCCTAAATTTGAAGAAAAATTAAATGGTTTAACCGTTGGTGATGATTACGCTTTTAGCTTAGCTGCCGAGGATAGTTACGGAGAGTACGACGAGCAAGCAGTTACTAACCTACCCAAAGATATGTTTGCCGAAACAACTTTGCCAGATATTGGTTCGGTATTGCCTTTGCAGGATAATAATGGCGGCCATTTTCAAGCAAGAGTAGTTTCTATAGCCGAAGATGGTGTTTTGGTAGATTTAAACCACCCAATGGCAGGTCACGAGTTGCATTTTAACGGCAAAATTGTTGAAATACGCCCAGCCACTACCGAAGAATTAGAACACGGCCACGTACACGGCGAAGGTGGTCACCATCATTAATTTTTTTTTAACATTTTACAAACTATTTGATTGTTAAATTAAAAAACAATTCAAAAAAAAAGAGGCCATACTTTACGTACAGCCTCTTTTTTTATTTAAATGTAAAAAGCGTTTTTAAATAGAAATAAACTCTTCTTTGCTCATTACACTACCTTGAGAGTATTTTTCATTATGTTGCGATTGATCTAAACCCAACTCTTCGTCGGCTGATGAAACCCTAATTGGGTCTATAATATTTATAACTTTAAAAATTAAGTACGATACCACAAAGCTGTAAGTTACCGCAATACCTAAAGTTTTAAGTTGTACAATAAAAAAATCCATATTGCCATAAAACAATCCATCGTTACCTACACCGTTTACCATTTTGGTAGCAAATAAACCAGTCATAATCACACCTACCATACCACCTAAACCGTGGCAAGGAAAAACATCTAATGTATCATCTAACCTAGTTTTGTGTTTTAAACTAACCGCTAAGTTAGATATAACCGCAGCTACAACACCTATAAAAATACTTTGTGGTATAGCTACAAAACCTGCAGCTGGTGTAATGGCTACTAAACCTACAACGGCACCTATACAAAAACCTACAACCGATGGTTTTTTACCACGCATAACATCAAAAAACATCCACGATAACCCTGCCGCCGCTGCTGCAGTATTTGTAGTTGCAAAAGCCGAAACTGCTAAACCATTTGCAGCCAAAGCCGACCCAGCGTTAAAACCAAACCAACCAAACCATAATAAACCTGTTCCAATTAATACATAAGGTATATTTGCAGGTGGAATTTCCCTGTTTTCTATATGAACTTTACGGCGTTTTAAAACCAAAGCACCAGCCAAAGCTGCCATACCCGCTGAAATGTGTACAACTGTACCTCCAGCAAAATCTAAAGCTCCCATTTTAAACAAGAAACCATCAGGATGCCAAGTCCAGTGTGCTAAAGGTGCGTACACCAATAAGCTAAAAAACACAATAAATAAAATGTATGAAGTAAATTTAATACGTTCGGCAACTGCACCAACAACTAAACCTGGTGTAATAATTGCAAACATTAATTGATACATAGAAAATAACGAACGTGGTATGGTTGGTGCCAAACTCCAAGGCTCGGCAGATGCCACATCTTTAAAAAATAGATGAGTCATAGGGTTTCCAATAAACCCATTTATTGATTCGCCAAAACAAAGACTGTATCCTACAATAACCCATAAAACACTTACCACACCAGCAGCAGCCACACTTTTTATCATAGTAGAAATCACATTTTTGCGATGCACCATTCCACCATAAAAGAAAGCTAAACCAGGGGTCATAATAAACACTAAAGCAGTTGCAACTAATATCCAAGTAACATCTGCAGGGTTGTATTTGGTTTCGTCTGCAAAGTTAGGTAGTGTAGGAACAAATATTGCTAACACTGCCACTAATACCAAAATACCAAAAGGAATTACTCTTCTGAAGGAAAATTTGTCCATAATTTAAGTTTTTTTTAATAGTTTTTTTAAAATTAATAGCCAAAATTATAATTTATAAACTAAAAAATGCGATTTTTTTTGAAATTTATGAAAATAAAGGTGTTTTAATTAAATATGTTTAATAAATCGGTTTTAAATTTCTTAACTTCATTTGTTTTAAATCCCCTGATTTATAAATCTTAAAGACGTTTAGTATTTTGTTTTTAAAAACCTATAAGGTTTTTAAAACCTTATAGGTTT
>JAYULE010000225.1:0-5758 GCA_043763845.1 Sphingobacteriales bacterium | reverse complement strand
TGCAAGTAGCTTCATCAATATCGGTAGCTAAAAGTTGTGCGTGTTGGGGTTTGCTGCCTCCGTTTCCGCATATGTATAAATTCCAACCTTTTTCGGTGGCTATCAAACCAAAATCTTTGGCTTGGGCTTCGGCACACTCACGCACACAGCCACTTACGCCACCTTTTAATTTATGTGGAGATCGTAAACCTTTGTACCTGTTTTCTATTTCAATAGCAAAAGATACGCTATCGTGTAAACCGAACCTACACCAAGTGCTACCCACACAGCTTTTTACGGTTCGTAACGATTTGCCGTAAGCGTGGCCACTTTCAAAACCGGCATCAATTAGTTTTTCCCAAATTGCGGGTAAATCCATTACGTGGGCACCAAATAAATCTATACGTTGGCCGCCAGTAATTTTGGTGTACAAATTATATTCTTTGGCTACTTGGCCTATTACAATTAGTTTATCGGCAGTAATTTCGCCACCGGGTATGCGTGGCACAACCGAGTAAGTACCGCCTTTTTGTATGTTGGCTAAATACCTATCGTTACTGTCTTGTATGGTATCTTGTTTTAAAATAACCTCGTTCCATAAGCCAGCTAACATACTGGCAATAGGTGGCTTACAGCTTTCGCAACCATCGCCTTTACCAAAAGTATCTAAAACTTGGTCGTAAGTTTTAATTTTGTTTATGCGTATTAAATCCAATAATTCTTGTCGCGAATAATCAAAATGTTCGCAAATTACGTTTTTAATATATTTGCCGTTTTCTTTTAGCGTACCGTTAATTATATCTTTTACCATGGGTATGCAACCGCCACAACCTGTACCTGCTTTGGTACATTTTTTCATCCCATCAATGGTGGTAATATCTTGGTATATTACGGCACTGCAAATATCACCTTTGGTAACCGCCTCACAGCTACAAACCAAGGCTTCATCTGGCAAATTCATTACGCCAGCACCTTCGGCAGCAGCCCCACCTCTTGAGCCTAAAATTAAATCTTCGGGGTTTGGTGGCAATACAATTTTGTTGTTAACGGTTTGTAAAAGCATACTGTATGCTTCGGCATCCCCAATTAAAATGCCACCTAAAAGTTGCTGCCCATCGTTACTTATGTTTATGCGTTTGTAAATTCCTTTGTGGGTATCTTCAAATATTATGGTGCGGCAATTAGGTTCTGTTATAAATGCATCGCCAAAGCTGGCTACATCAACACCAATAAGTTTTAGTTTGGTGCTCATATCAAAACCGTTAAATTGCTTGTTACCGTTACAAAGATTGTTGGCAACTACCTCGGCCATTTCGTAACCTGGGGCAATTAGGCCGTAAATCATTTGGTCGTAAAGCGCACACTCGCCTATGGCAAAAATATTAGGGTCGCTGGTTTGCATTTGCTCGTTTACAGCAATGCCACCACGTGTACCAACTTCTAAACCACATAGTTTTGCTAATTCGTCTCTGGGGCGAATGCCAGCCGAAATTACTAACATATCTAGCGGTAACTCTGTATCGTCGTTAAATTTTAGGGCTTCAATTTTACCATCGCCCACTATGCTTTTGGTGCTTTTATTTAAGTGAACGGTTAGGCCAAAAGTGGCTAATTTTGATTGTAGTATGGCACTTCCTGCACTATCTATTTGCCTTGGCATAAGGCGTGGGGCAAACTCTACCACGTGGGTTTCTTGTATACCTAAATCTATTAATGCTTTTGCGGCCTCTAAACCTAATAAACCACCGCCCATTATGGCTCCCGATTTAGATTTTGCAGCCCAAGCTTTCATTAAATCTAAATCTTCGATGGTGCGGTAAACAAAAACGCCATCCTTTTCTACTCCAGGCAAATCTGGCACAAAAGCCGATGACCCAGTTGCCATAACCAAAAAATCGTATTTTAATGTGATGCCTTTTTGCGAATTTATGGTTTTTTCGGCCCGAATTATCTCTGTTATTGGATCGCCTAGGTGCAGTAAAATGTCGTTTTCGGCATACCATTCGGCGGTACTCATAGAAAGGTCTTCGGCAGTTTTACCTGCAAAATATTCGCTAAGGTGTACACGGTCGTAAGCTCTACGGGGTTCTTCACCAAAAACTATGATTTCGAATTCGGATGATTTTGCCCTAAGTTTTTCACAAAACTTATAACCAACCATACCATTTCCAACAACTATTACAACTGGTTTTATCATAACTAATTTTTTTTATACAATTATTGCCAAATGTTTAACATTTGAAAACAATTATACGAAAATTAGCATTCAATAAAATATATTATGTGATTAAAATCATATAAATGAGTAATTTTTATAATATTTATAAAATAAAACCTTAAATAAATCATAAAATAAGTAATAAATACAAATCAAATTGTAACTTTTACAAAAATTTTAAATTATTTAGAATGTTTTTATCCCAATTCAATCCATTTTTTAAAGTAAAGCAGTTATTTAACCCATTATTTTCGCAAAACTCAACTGCTTTTTTACTTCTTAATCCTTTTTGGCAATAAAAAGCATAAAAATTATCTTTTGAAAATGTAAATGTTTTAGTTTTAATAAAAATATCTAAAGGAAAATGTTCACCACCAATGTTAAAAGCTTCGCGTTCGGCTAAAGTGCGAACATCAATAAATACAACTTTTTGTTCCTTAGCTTTCTCTAAAATTTGTAGGGGCGTTAGTTCGCTTTGGGCGGATTTCAACTTTAAGCTTTTAGTGATTTTTAATTCGTTTTCAATATTTTTAGTGTAGGTAAATTTAGTAATTGTTGCCGTCAAAGCATCTAAACAAATCAGTTTATTGCTGGCAACATCGGCATTTTCTAGGATAATTTTAACCACTTCGCTAGCCATAAAGTTGCCAATTAAGCTGGTTACAATGTTATAAGCGCCAATATCGGCACAGCTTTGTATAGCATCTTGTGTATCTGTTTCTGGAAACAAACAACGCAACGTTGCCGAGCCTTTGTAGTTAAATACGGTAAAATGTCCTTCAGTTTGGTGTATAGCACCATATACTAACGGTTTATTTAACAATACACAGGCATCGTTTATAAGGTAACGTGTTTCAAAATTATCGGTAGCATCTACAATAATTTGGTAGGGTTTTAAAAGTTCTATAATATTTTGTTCATCAACTAAAGTTGGATACGCTTTAAGTTTAATGAAAGGGTTTAGCTTACGCAGATGTTTTACTGCTGTTTTTGCTTTTTGTTTACCCACATCTTTAAATGTATATAAAGCTTGGCGGTGTAAGTTGCTTAAAGATATGGAATCAAAATCGGCAACAGCCAAATTACCTACGCCTGCACCCGCCAAAGCCTGCAAACACGGGCAACCTAAACCACCTGCACCTATAACCAAAACTTTTGCTGCATTTATTTTTTGTTGCCCTGCTTCAGCAATAAATGGCAGTTTTTGGTGGCTTTGGTAATAGGAATTCACGCTGTTTATGTATTAATGATTTTAATATAAATACAATTTTAAGTTAATTTTTGTAAAAAAACCGAGAATTCCTTTTATGTTTATACTTAATAAAATGAGCGCAAAAGAAATTATACCCCAATTGTATGTGATAGGTGCCGGCCCTGGCGACCCTGACTTAATAACCGTAAAGGCCTACAAAATTTTGCAAAAAGCCGATGTAGTTTTGTATGATAATTTAGCCAATAAGGAATTATTAGATCTTTGTCCGCCCCAATGCGAGCATATATATGTGGGTAAACAACCTTATGGCGAGTACACTCCGCAAGAAAAAATACAAGAATTAATTAAAGAAAAGGCTTTTGAGAAAGGATTAGTGGTACGCCTAAAAGGTGGCGATCCTTTTATTTTTGGACGTGGTTTCGAAGAGATTTTATACGCCCGAGAACACGGAATTGCCACGCATTTTATACCGGGAATTAGCAGCATGCAAGCTATTGGATTTTACGATATTCCGCTTACCCACAGGGCAGTAAGCGAAAGTGTTTGGATAGTTACGGGTACTAAAAAAGACGGCACATTATCTAACGATTTAAAACTGGCTATGCAAAGTAATGCCACTGTGGTTATTTATATGGGGATGAAAAAAATGGCCGAAATTGCCGCCACTTACGTTGAAGCTGGCCGTGGAGATACGCCAGCAGCAATTATTCAACACGCATCGTTACCGCATAGTAAAAATGCAAAAGGTAAAGTAAAAGATTTGTTGGCTTTGGCCGAAAGTAAACAAATTACTTATCCTGCATTAATTGTAATAGGTAATGTGGTAGGGTTAGGGTTTTAAAGTAAAAATTCAAAATTAAAAAAGCCTTTTTAATGGGTTAAGTTTAAACAAAGCTTCGCTTTAAAGAAAGAATTAGCGAGTTGTATATTGTTAGATTCTGCTAATTTTCGTTCCTTAGTTTTTGTACTTGTTCAATAGTTAAACCAGTATCTTCAGCTATATTTTCGTTTAAATAATTTCTATTTATTAGCTTTAAAGCAATATCTTTTTGAAGTTTTTTAGTGGCAAACGTTAACCTACCTCTATCATCTTGTTCTCTCATCAAAACATAATCATAAGCCTCTAATTCTGCCTTTGTCCAGTTGTGTTTATCGGCATCTTCGTAAGCAAATCTCAAACCCTTATCCTTTAAATTACTTGGCACAACATCAATATTTTCAGCATTTTTAATAAAGTAAACCCATTGGTCTATTATACTTTCCAATTCATTTTCTTTTTTATTAAACTTTGGAAGTTCTATAAAATTAAATTCAATGTCTTTAATATAATTTTCATTGGTTTCAATGTCAATAATTTTGTGTCTATTTATATAACTCGGGTTTTTTGTTACTTCAAAATCTAAAATCCCAATAAAATAAGTTGGGTTTAATTTTTCGTATTGGTCGCCACGTTCTATTTGTGCCGAATAGCTTTTAGATGCATAGTATAAAACTCGTTTGTCAAATCCATCAACCTCTGCAACTTGCATTTCAACAATGTAAGTTTTACCGTTTTGGTCTTTAGCTCTAACGTCAACAATGGTAACTTTACCTCCTTTTATGTCTGGTAACTGATACGGTGTTAATATATCAACATTTACAATTTTATGATTGTTTTGTAACAGTAAAACGGCGTTCAAAAAAGAAATTAGCACTTCTTTTCTGTTTTCGTTTCCAAATATTTTTCGAAAAGCTACATCGTTTTTTATATCTACAAATTTCATTTAGTAAAATTACAAAATTATTTGTGGTTACTTATTATTTGTTTGTCTTGCTGTGGTTGGTATTCTAATGTATTGCAATCATCTGGAATTGTTTCGCCCCTTGCTTGTAATTCTTCAATATATTGTTCAACTGCTTCTTTTGCCATTAATTTAGCTTCATCTATATCTTCGCCATAAGTAATACAACCAGGCAAAGCTGGCACCATAACCGTAAATCCTCCTTCGGTTTCTTTTTGTAAAAGTATTTTGTAGGTGTACATCTTATTAATTAAGTTAAAATTTGTAAATTATCTATTTTACGTATATTTATATTTACTGCAAATTATTATTTTATTTTGAGATACTAATAGAAGAAATAATGAATAATAATAAGCATATATATACCATATTGAAATAAATTTTTCCGTGGTTGGTGGGCCCACCATAGTTGTTAACTTAGCAAGCAACTTATTTATTTCCAATAACTTACAAATATATTTAAGGACACAGCCCGCGACGTTTGGCGGCAGAAACAAAATTTGCCCGAGCTGCTGTTGGGCACGAATGGGAAATCCCACAGGCGGCTCGGCAATTTCCAACTGCTTG
>JAYULE010000224.1:0-5793 GCA_043763845.1 Sphingobacteriales bacterium | reverse complement strand
TTTGTTTGGTAAAAAGTTTCCCTTTATATAGTTTTCCTAATTTGGGCTTGCGTATGTTATTAAAAACTATACAACACTCTAATTATGTAACCATTATAAAAGCCAAAAAAGCAAAAATTATACGAGAAAAAGCTGGCCCTGTACATTTAGATGGCGAGCCACTTTTTATGGCTAAGGAAATAGCAGTAAGTATAAACCCATTAAGCCTAAAGTTAATTGTTTAAAGCAAAAGGTAAATTGTTTAAAATTTATTTGAAAATATACTTTAGTTTAATTTGGGCGTTTACTGCCTGCCGCTAGGCAAGGTAAATATCTTTTTCCCCCTTGTCCCCAAATGGGTAAACTGTGTTCCGCCTTTGGGGGCTTGCGGAAAAAAGGATTCCGCCTGCATGCTGGTAGGTAAGAATCGTTAACGCAAAAAATATTACAATAATTATAATAAACTAATAAACAAGTATTTAAACCAGATTAAAAACATAAAATTTTAAAATTTGAAAAAATCATTCCTCATTTTATTCTTACTAATAATTAGTAATGCAAAAATAAATGCTCAAATAACTGTTTACTACCCCGATATTAATGATTGGGTGCGCAAAAACTTTGGCAGCCAAGGCATAATTTTAGGCAACGTTAGCCACAAAGGTAATGTAGATGCTATGGGGAGCTTTACTAGTACACCCAATGTTTTAAAAATTACCAATGGTTTACTTATTTCTACTGGTAATGCGGTTGATGCTGTGGGTCCAAATGATAAATATAATGTGAGTAAAGATTTTGAGGAGACTAAAGAATTTGATAAAGATTTAAAGATATTAGAAAAGGGTGATTTATACGATTTGAGTTTAATAGAATTTGATTTTGTATCGTTTCAAAACAGCATTAAATTTAATTATCAATTTGGATCCGATGAGTATCCAGAATATGTAGGCTCATCGTTTAATGATATTTTTGCTTTTTTTGTATCAGACGGAAAAACTACAAAAAATATAGCTGTTATACCTAATAAAACACTCCCAGTAAGCGTTAATACAATTAATAACAAATTTGAAGCTAAATTATTTATAAACAATAATGTTTTTGTTACTGATGTTAATAAAGTGAATGTACCAAACTTATCAAACACAAATTCTGGTAAAATGCCTAAAAAAATATGGAAAGGCATTAAAGGCGTATTTATAAAGCCAAACACCAATGGTAGAAATGAATACGAACCTGATGAAGAATTATTGAAAACTGTAAACGAAGATTTATATCATTTTTTGCAATATGATGGTATTACCCAAAAGTTAAGCGCCCAAATGTATGTTGAACCCTATAAACGCTATCACTTAAAAATTGTAATTGCCGATGTTGATGATAATGTGTACGACTCGGCAGTGTTTTTAGAAACCCGAAGCTTTACCGCTGCAAAAGATAATAAACAACCCGGGTTTAAAGATTACCCAGATTACAGCAAAATTATAGATCCAAAAAAAATATTAGATGGCGAGTTATTAGAAGATATACTTCCCCAGCAAGTAGAAATCCCTAATACCAATATTTATTTCGATTTTGATAAAATTGAGATAAGACCAAGCGAAATGGAAAAAGTTAAACTGTTAGCCAATACTTACGATAATATAAAAGAAAATTACCGTATAGAAATATCAGGAAATACAGATAGTATTGGCACTTACGATTACAATTACAACCTATCTAAAACTAGGTGCGTAGCCGTTATTAATGTAATAAAAAAAGAAATACCTAATTTTAAGTTTGATAGCGTTGTATATAAATCGTACACCGAACCTTACTCAAATAACATTACCGAAGAAGGCCGTAAATTAAACCGTAGGGTTAGCATTAAATTTATAAGAATTTAAAAGTAATAAATTTATTTTTATTAATCACTTGTCTTAAATTTTGGCTTTATGCAGCAAAAAAGTTTTGAAGATTTAGACGAGTATATTTGGGAACTTTTAATTATGAACATCAATAAATTTCCGCAAAAATAATTTTATCATCAAAACACTATAAAAACTTTGCAAATCAAATTTTACCTTGCTTATGGTTTAATGGGCAAGCAAAAGAAGCGGCAGCATTTTACTGTTTTGTTTTCCAAAACTCAAAATAGTTTCAGAAAACTCAATGATTGTAATATTTGAATTGAACCAAACAATATTTATGGCATTAAATGGCGGTTTAAATTATAAATTTTAGCCAGCAAACTCATATGTAATTTCTTGCGAAACACAATCAGAAATAAACCAATATTGGGAAAAACTTGGGAAAGGTGGATTTGAATAGTAAATGCGGTTTGCTGAACGATAAATTTGGGGTGTCCTGGCAAATTGTACCATCAATATTAGGGCAATTAATGAACGACCCAAAAAATTACCAAAAGTTATGTACACATTTATGCAAATGAAAAAATTTGATATTCAAACTTTAATAAACGCTGGAAATGATAACAAATAATTTGAAAATTCAAATTAACGCTACTTTAGAAAAAGTGTAATTAATTTAAAAATTGCGGCTAACCTGCAAAATATAGAATATGAAAACTATCCCATCAGCTTTATTTCCAATACTTTTTTAATTGACAGTAATTACTCATAAAACTAAAAACCATAAAATAAACTCCAATACCCAAACATTGGTTATTGGAACTTTTAGCCCAAATGTTGAAGAAAATGTTGCCGACTTTTTTTACGGCCGTACTCGAAATTTTTTATGGGTTTTACTACCAAGGGCCTTTAACCAACCTTCGTTAAAAGGTAAAAGTAAAACAGATAAAATCCATTTTATTACGGAACACAAAATTGATTTTATAGATTTAATATCTGAGGTTGATGTTGAGGAAGTTGCAAATTATAATGACAGATATTTAGATGATAAAGTTTTAAAATGGAATAATGTAATTGAAGAAATTAAAAAACTTCCAAAACTAAAACGAGTTTGTTTAACAAGAAAATCTTTTGCTGATATTCCCAATATGAAAATAAGAATTGATGCTATAAAGCTGCATTGCGAAAGTGAAAATATTAAATTTGAGTATTTAACAACTCCAGCAAGGTTTTATTGCTTAGCAAAACAAGTAGAATGGTCTAAGTTTTTTAATTTGATATAAAAAAAATTAATGTAAAATAGGTTAGATAACTTAATTTACCCTAAGTACCATTTTACCAAACTGCCCATAGTCAGCCATTTTTTTAAAAGCAAAATCGGCATCAACTAAATCAAAAACTTCATCAATAACGGGTTTTATTTGGTATTGATTTATAAATGCAATCATTGCTTCAAAATCTTTTGGCGAGCCCATTGTTGTGCCTAAAATTTGTAATTGTTTCCAAAATATTTGTCTGCCATTAATTTCGGGCATATTGCCAGCGGTGCCACCAAAAAAAACAATGCGACCACCAGGCTTGGTTATACTAGGGTATTTTACAAAACCGCTCCCTAAGGCACTATCAATAATAACATCAAAACCGTTGGTAAGCGCTAATAGTTGGTTATCCCAATCCTCGTCTTTATAACAAACGCCACCTTTAGCCCCCAACAAAATTGCTTTACCAACTTTTTGTTTATTACCTGCAGTAACGTAAACATTTGCGCCTAAAGCTACAGCAAAAAGTAAAGCAAAAGTTGCCGTACCACCACCCGCTCCACTTATTAAAACTGTTTCACCTTTTAGTAAATTGCCTTTTTTAAATAAAGCCCTAAAAGCCGTTAAGCCTGATAATGGTATAGCAGCAGCTTGCTCAAAACTTAAAAAAGATGGTTTTTTACATATTTGAGCAACATCAATGGCTAAAAATTGAGCAAAGGTGCCGTTTTGCGGTAAACCTAAAATTTGAAATTCGGGTCCCTGGTAGTTTTCGTTTTTACCCCAATTTAAGCTTGGATTTATGATTACTTCTTCCCCTATCAACGCACTATCAACATCCGCACCAACGGAATGTATTAATCCTGCACAATCTGAACCCAAAATTATCGGGAATTTTAGTCCTGCATATTTTCCTTCTTTTATCCACAAATCTCGGCGGTTAATTGCAGCAGCTTTAATTTGCACCAATACTTTACCAGTTAATGGTTTTGGTGTATCAATTTTGGTTATTTTTAAAGGTAAATTAACTCCATATAAAACTACTGCTTTCATTTGCTACGATTTGTTTCTAAATTTCGAAATAATATATAACACAATTGCAATTACTAATACAACAATAAAAACGCCAAGGTACAAGCCTGTTTTAAAAATGCCCTCAATAATTTGACAGCTTGATAACAACATTAATGAGAATACAAGTGAAGTGAAAACAATTTTTTTCATGATTTAATAAAAAAAGCGACAGGATTTATTTCCCATCGCTTATTAACAAATCAAATTGTGTGCCTTTTATTTTGCAGCTGCATAAAGTTCGGCAACAGCATCCCAATTAATTACATTGAAAAATGCAGCCATATAATCTGGTCTGCGGTTTTGGTATTTTAAATAATAAGCGTGTTCCCAAACATCCATACCTAAAATGGGTGTTCCTTTTACATCAGCAACATCCATTAACGGGTTATCTTGGTTTGGAGTTGATGATACAGCTAAATTACCACCTTCACCCACTAATAACCAAGCCCATCCCGAACCAAAACGTGTTGCACCAGCTTCGGCAAATTTAGTTTTAAAAGCATCGAAACTACCAAAAGCTGCATCAATTGCAGTTGCTAAATCGCCACTTGGTGTACCACCAGCACTTGGTGCAATTACACTCCAAAATAAAGAATGGTTAAAATGCCCACCGCCATTATTTCTAACTGGCATTGGGTATTGCGAAATATTTTTACAAATATCTTCAATTGTATTGTCAGCTGCGGCGTTTCCTTCTAAAGCTTTGTTTAGGTTGGTAACGTAAGCTGCGTGGTGCTTATCGTGATGAATTTCCATCGTCATCGCATCAATATGCGGTTCTAAAGCGTTGTTTGCGTATGCTAACGCAGGTAGTTCAAATGCCATAATATTTTATTTAACTAGTTTAAAAATTGTAAGTACAAATATAAGTTTTGTGATGCTAAAATGTTTTTTTTTATGTTAAGATTTTCGTTTTGTGGCAAAAAAATCTCTTATTAAACTGGCGCATTGTTTTTCCATTATACCGCCTTGCAATGTGGTTTTTGGGTGTAAAATTGGAGTGTTTAAACGGCTAAATCCCCGCTGAGGGTCGTGTGCACCAAAAACTATACCGCTAATTTGAGTCCAAAAAGCAGCTCCAGCGCACATTACACAGGGCTCTAAGGTTACATATAAGGTGCAGTTTTGTAAATATTTAGCACCTAAAAAATTTGTTGCTGCTGTAAATGCTTGCATTTCGGCATGGGCGGTAACATCGTTTAAACGTTGGGTAAGATTATGTCCCCGGCCAATAATTCGTCCGTTTGCTACAATAATTGCCCCAATTGGTATTTCGTTGGCTTCCAAAGCTAAATTAGCTTCTTTTAAAGCCTCATTCATAAAAAATTCGTGTTGGGGAATTACGGGTTCACCATCAAACGATACGTATTTCATAATTTTTGAGCTATCTAGTTATATTCAAACAATCCGTAAGGAGATTGAATAGTAACTTTTTTACCTTCGTGATTTTCAACTCTTCCTACAATTTGGGCATCAATGTTAAACGATTTTGATATAGCAATTATATCATCGGCAAGTTGGGGGATAACATAAATTTCCATACGGTGACCCATATTAAACACTTTATACATTTCTTGCCAAGCTGTTCCCGACTGTTCTTTAATAAGTTTAAATAAAGGCGGGATTGGAAAAAG
>JAYULE010000223.1:0-5809 GCA_043763845.1 Sphingobacteriales bacterium | reverse complement strand
GGCATATTCGTAAAGTTTTTTTTTAAAATCTGAATTTAAATTAATTTAAGGCGCAATTATTTCGTTCGCTTTTTTTAGAATCAAACTTGTTTTTTTGTCTCTTATTCATCAATTTTAGTTACGTTTTTTAGTTTAAAAGCGGGGCTTGGTCTAATAAATACCCCGCTTTTTTTATGTTATAAAACATTCACTTATTATTTTGATATACAATATATTATATCAATTATTTCTTATTTACTATTGTTCCCTTTTTTGTTTCTAAATCGGGTTGGGTAGCTGTTAAGTTAATAACCCGAGTTCGATTAATAAACCATTGTTTATTATAGTTTTGATTATGATTTGGGCGTTTCATGCATGCTGGTATGCAAGGTAACACGCCGTTAGCTGCCTGCCTGCCGGTAGGCAAGTATCTTTTTTCCCCCCTTGCCCCCAAAGGGGTGATTTAACGTATTCCCCCTTTGGGAGTTAGGGGGATAAAAAAAGGATGCCTGCCAGCTGGACAGGCAGGCCGGCGTCGTTAACGCTTTAAAATCGTAATAATATTGATTTACAGCAAATTATACTAAACAATAATAATCGAACTTAGGTAAATACTATTAAAGTTGCTTCAAATTAAATATGTATGGCAATTTAGGTGGTTTTTATTTTCGTAAATGATATTTGAAACTAAGCATAAAGGCTTGTTGTTGATTAGCATATTATTCAAATTGTTATCACTTAATCGTTAAAGGCCTGCATATCTATCAATTTTTTATAAATACCATTGTGGTTTAGTAGTTCTATATGGCTACCTTGTTCTACCACTTGCCCTTTATCTAATACTATAATTTTATCGGCGTTTTGTATGGTACTTAAACGGTGTGCAATTACTAAAGTAGTGCGATTTAGCATTAAATTATTTAATGCTTCTTGCACTAGTTTTTCTGATTCGGTATCTAATGCAGATGTAGCTTCATCTAACAACATTATAGGTGGGTTTGCCAATACTGCTCGGGCAATGTTTATACGTTGTTTTTGCCCGCCCGAAAGTTTTACACCACGGTCGCCTATATTGGTTTGGTAACCATCTTCGGTTTGTAAAATAAAATGGTGTGCATTTGCAATTTTTGCAGCAGCCTCAACTTCAGCTTGTGTTGCATTGGGTTTGCTAAAAGCTATGTTGTTAAAAATGGTATCGTTAAACAAAATCGACTCTTGGTTTACTACACCCATTAGCGCTCTTAACGAATTTGTTTTTAACGATTTAATATTCTTCCCATCAATTAATATATTACCCGATTGGGCTTCTATAAATCTAGGTAATAAATCCATTAAAGTTGATTTTCCGCCGCCCGATGAGCCTACTAATGCTATATTTTTACCTTTTGGGATTGTTAAATTAATGTTTGTAAGAACCGCTTTATCTGCGTAAGCAAAACAAATATTTTCGAATTTTATTTCACTTTTAAAATAGGTAATAGCTTCGGCATTTTGAGCATCAACAATAGCGGGTTTTTCATCTATCAATTGCAAAACCCTTTCACCAGCGGCAATGCCCGAATGTATATTACTAAACGAATCGGAAATGGCTTTTGCTGGCCGCATAACCTGCGAAAATAAAGCGATGTACGAAATAAACGAAGCAGCATCTAAACTAGATTGTTTAGAAATAATTAACGAACCCCCATAAAGCACAATTGCCGAAACCATTGCAACCCCCATAAACTCGGAAACTGGAGAGGCTAATTGCTGTCTTTTAGCCATAGAGCGTACTATTTTAGAATATTTAATATTCTCGTTATTAAACTTTTGCTTAATAAAATCAACAGCATTAAAAGCTTTAATAACTTTAATGCCTGTTAGTGCTTCGTCTAAATTACTAATCATATTGCTATACGATTTTTGCGACTCTTGAGCTTGCTGTTTTAATCGTTTAACAATTCGCGAAATTATAAATGCCGAAACCGGGATAACTAATATAGAAAAAAGAGTAAGTTTTACTGATATATAAAAAAGTATAACAATGTAGGCAATTAGTTGCAAGGGTTCTTTAAAAACTACTTGTAATGTACCCGTTACCGAGTATTGTACCACTTGCACATCGGCCGATATTTTAGATATAATATCCCCTTTTCGCTCGTTGTTAAAATAACCTAAATGCAAATCCATTACGTTATTAAAAACCGCTTTTCGCAAATTTAAAAGCGTGTGTATTCTAAGGCCTTCCATTACCCGTTGCGATAAATACCTAAAAATATTCCCCAACAAAACCGATATTACAATTGTTGCACAAACAAATTTTAATGCGCCGTATGCACCATAATTTAAATTAGCTTGATAAGCTAAATAATTAAAGGCTTTTATAAAATGTAACCAGTTTTGTGGTTTGGCAACCACCTCGCTAGTTGGGTTGTTATTAAAAAGAGTGGTTAACAAAGGTGCTAGTAAAGCCAAATTAAGCGTACTAAATATTACTCCAAAAATGGTAAATAAAACATAGGGTATAGCAAATTTTTCTATAGGTTTTGCAAACGCTAAAAGACGGAAATAGGTTTTCATTAAACGAATTAAAAAACAAATTTATAAAATATAGGGATAAATTTGGTAATTGAGGGAATTTTAGTTTAGAATTTGGAACAGGTATATTTATTTAAAGTTGGTGAATTATACTACGGCGTTTTTTATTGTTTATGTATAAAATTATTAATACAAAAGTAAACAGTAGATACAAAAAAGGCTTCCCAAAATTTGGAAAGCCTTAAATCTTATATTTTAATTCTAACTATTTTGCAATAATCACTTTTTTAACGGTGGTTTGTGCGCCCGTTTGTACTTGTATTAAATACACGCCTGCTGCCCAGTTGCCACTATCTATTGGGGTAATTTTTGCATTTGCATTTACGTTTGCTACTATTTTACCATTTAATGCGGTTACAATAATTTTTGCATTTTCGCTTTGCGCCGATACATAAAAACTGTTTGATGCTGGGTTAGGGTAAATTTTGATAGGTTCAAAAATGTTTTCAGAATTTTTTAGAAATAAATTACCAACGTTTTTGCTTGCATTTAACAGTGCACTGTTTTCATCATATACAAAAGTAATTTCGGCAACTTGTGTGTATCCACTACCGTTATTAGCTGTAAATACCAATTGATAGTATTCATATGCAGTTGTATTATTAAAAGTGTAAAAATTAGTTGAAGATGGTGTAACCCAAGTTTCGTTGGTTCGGGTATCTAAAATATCCCAACTTGCGCCATTGTTTGAGCCTTGAATAGTCCATGTTTTTAAATCTCTTATACCATTATCATCATTGGTTGAAATAATGCTGTAAGTATTCATTGCTAAACTACTACCGTATTGAATTTTCCACCAACCCGATGTGCTAGGTTGCGACCATTTGGTAAAACTATTACCGTCTGCTGCGTTTGATGCAGGTTCGTTCCATACTGATACACCGCTTGAAGTAACACTAAGTATTACTGGTGGTACAGGTGCAGTGCTTGTATATTCCGATTCGAATGCCCCAATATCAGGCAAACCTGTAATTGGCGAGTCGTCGTAAGGATTTACGCTTACCCCTGCATTTATAGCGGTTCTAGCCGTTGATTTTAGTTGAAAGTCTCCCCCACCAGCGTTTACAAATAAATTGTTTAAAGTTGCACCAGAAGCATTAAAAATATTAGATTTAAAATCTGCAACAATCAAATTGTTAGCCCTAATATTTAAGTTTTGGCTCATAATATTATTATAAATTTTAACATTAGTGCCTAACGCAGCCCCTTCAATAGGCCTTACGGCTCCACCAAGGGCTAATAAAACATTGTTGTATATATTTACATCTTTTAAATTATTTAATAAAATAGGGGCTGGTAAATTATATATCACATTGTGGTCTACTGTATATTTACCATCATTACCATCAAGGCCGCCACCGTAGTCTAAATAAATACCATGTACCATGGTGCCTACTACCGGTTTTGTGGTGTAAAGGGTGTTATGGTCTATCCTTATCCATTGTCCGTCCTGTCCAAACATGTCTATGGCACCACTGTCTCCGCTACGTCGCATAAAATCGTATATGGTGTTGTGGTGTATGCGGCAAACATCTCTTACGTTAATGTTACTGTTTTGGGCGTACCTAAAGTTAATACCCATTATAGTTGTGTTAAAAATAGTGTTGTTTGCTACCTCCATATCCTGGCATACAAAACCAGTATTAAATGCACCCGAGTTAGAGCACATATAGTTTGCATCTCTTATGGTGTTGTTTAGCACTTTAGCACCAAACCCTTGTATACTTAATGCCGATGTTGCGCTGTATTGTAAGGTGCAATTTTTAATAACATTATTTCGGCCACTAAGCACAATGCCGCTCCAAGTATAGTGCTGGTCTTGCCAATTACCTGTCATATCGGTTTGGTGCGACATATATACAGCGCTTATGCCATCAATAGTTATATTCTGGGCATCCTCTGCAATATTCCTGTTTGTAATCGCTCCCAAATCGGTATTAATTGTACAACCAAAAAGATTAAAGCCTTTAATGGTATAATTTGATTTATTACTACCTAAAGGTAGAAAAGCAAAATGTCTTCGTTTAGCTTCTACAACATTTGTACCCGAGCCTGTTGAGTTAGGTTCTGAAGCATCGGGTGTTTTAACAAAAAGCGTTGATCCGTTTTTCCACCACTCGCCATTGCTTAATAAAGCATTAACTCCGCCGGTTGCATCAACGCCAGTTGGGGTTGGGTCAAACAAAAAGTATTCGGTACCAACACCCACACTCCAGGGGTCGTTGCTCAAACGTGGTTCAACAAAAGCTACGGTAATTGTTTTTGCAGCTAAGTTAGTTGAAGTAACTGTACCTGTCCAGCCTTGTCCATCATAACCATTACGAGCCAAGTTTACCCAAATTTTTGCACCTACCCATCTTGAGTTAGGCTCATCAAACTGCTCATCGTAAATTATAAAATTATTTCCCGATGCGGTAACAGATTCGGCAACGGCGTTTGTTGGCATAACAATATCAGCAGAAGTTTGATCGGGCCATCTTGCCAACTCAATCATTTTGCTATCAACAAACAGTTGGTTAGTTCCCCAGCCACCCATATCCCAGTTCATGGTGGTTTGGTAGGTCGAGCCTGAGGCAAGTGTCCAGGATAACATTAAATCGGTACCATTTATTGTAACAGTTTCGCCGTTATAAGGTTGGTAGGTAACGCCGTTAGATGCAATATCTACTCGCTCGCGATAAGTACCAGTTCTAACATATACAACATCACCCGATTGCGCTACGCTAGATGCTTTTTGTATAGTTAAAAAGGGATTTTCAAAATCACCAGAATTATTATTGTTTCCGGTGGGTGATACATAAAAATCAGATGCAAATGAGTTTAAAAATAATGCAAATGAGAATAAAGAGAGTAAAATTATCTTTCTCATAATTAGTTAATTAATTGGTTAGTAATAAAATAATTGGGCTGGCCAAAATTGGTTTGTTTTATAAATATAGCATTATATTATTTTAATAAACAATAAAATGTTTTCTGAATCATAAATTTCAGTGGGGTTATATGATAAAAAAGGCTTTAAAGCAATTAAAAACACATATTATAAATTTAATAAAAAGACTACATATTTTACTTTATTAAAGCACTTTTTTGTTAAAACCAAAATGGCTTATGTAAAAAAGGTTGCCTTTTGGGGGCAACATAAAATAAAATGACAGTTAAATTTGTTTACAAAGAAATTAGGTAATAATCTGAGTTCGATTAATAAACCATTGTTTATTATAGTTTTAATTATGATTTGGGCGTTTCCTGCCGG
>JAYULE010000222.1:0-5817 GCA_043763845.1 Sphingobacteriales bacterium | reverse complement strand
TCTATTATCGCCGTTTAAATCGCCACTATTACAAACATAAATATCTAACCAGCCGTCGGCATTAATATCAACCATTGTTACGCCAGTATGCCATTTGTGTATGCCTTTAACACCTGCATTTTGGGTAATATCTTCAAATTTAAAATTCCCTTTATTTAAATAAAGTTTGTTATTTTGCTGGTTTGCAGTAAAAAAAATATCAGATAAACCATCATTATTAACATCGCCAATTGCTACGCCACCTCCATTAAAAAAATTACGGTATTTAAAAACATTAAAAGTATCGGTATAAGAAACCACATTATTAAAGTTTATACCCGTATGGGCCGATGGCATAGTAATAAATAGAGGGTTTTGTTTTGGCTTTTTTTTACTACATGCACTAAGTAGAACGATAATTATTAATACTTTTGAAATGATTTTTATTAAGTTTAACATAAAAACAAAGTTAAAAATTAATATAAACAAAAAAGGAAAAGTATCGTGTATGATACTTTTCCTTATAAAAGTTTATTTAAGTATTATATTAATTAATACCCTGGGTTTTGTACCAATTTTGGATTTAAGATTAATTGTTTTACTGGGATTGGATATAGTCTGGTATTTATGCTTCCATCTTCTTTATCTTTTAGATATTTTTTGGGACTGAAACTTTCACCGTTATCTTTCCTGATTTCCCCAGCTTTGCCCGACCAGTATTTGATAGCAGAACCAGCATCCTCAAACCTAATATTGTCTCTACGGGCATAGTTTTCTTGCATAAATTCGCGGGTACGCTCGTCTCTAATATCCTCAATGGTTAACGTTGTAAAGTTAAAGTTTGTTTTACCACCAAATCCTCTTGCTCTTACAGGGTTTATGGTTGCTATCGCACCTGCTATATCTCCCATTCTAAATTGGGCTTCACCTTTCATCATAATTACATCGGCTAAACGCATAATTACATAATCGTTTCCTAAATCTGTACCTACAATACCGCCTCTTTTAGGGTAGTATTTTACGTTTCGGGGGCCAGCCATTAATTGAGAATCTTTAGGGTTGGTTCTAATTTTAGGATCATAACCAAATCCTCTTATGTTTGTATTATAAACTAACCTAGATTTTGATTTATTATCAATACCTGTTAGTTCTTCCCCTGTATTAGGTATACCATCCACAGCTCTTTCGGTTACACTTGCCGAAGCCCGTTGTGGACCAACTAACCACTGTCGTCTTCGTACATCTTCTGATTGATAAACATTGTAAAGTTCGGCAGTGCCTACAAAACCATTCCAAGGCGAACCTACTATACCAACTGCTGGCCCGCCAGTGTCATATAAATTTTCTGTAATAAACGTATTAGTACCAGCCCCGGGTATATCTTCCCTGAAAGATACTAGTATGTTCTCATCTTTAGAGTTTTGGCCACTAAAATTTTCAAAGTAATTTGTTGTTAATTTATACTTACCCGAATTTATAACAGCATCGCATGCTGGTATTACTTTAGCCCATTGAGGTGTACCAGTATAAACTTTGGCATTCAAGTAAAGTTGTGCTAACAAAGTATTAGCTACAAATTTATTCATACGATTGTTAGGCGCAATTCTATCATCAAGTAAAGGTATGTTGTTCAATAATTCTTTTTCAATAAAATTAAATACTTCCATGCGTGAGTTTGTTTTCACGGTTTCAGGGTCGGCATTAAGCATGGTATCTAAAGGTATATTTCCAAAACAGTCCATAGCGTGAAAGAAGAAAAAAGCTCTGGCAATTTTTAATTCTGCCTCAACTTTGATAATACGTGACGGTCTGTTTTTAAGCTCTGCCAATTCGCTTAAAGTTAAATTTGCTTTTGAAATGCCAGTGTAAAATGTAATCCACATTTGATCAAACCTTATTAATGCTGGTTTAAAATTGTGCTGATAGGCATCTTTAATATACAATGGCGTACCATCAATGGCCCCAAAACGGTCTAATGGATCTACCATTTCAAAAGCTGCAGCATTGCCAATCCTCGTTTGCTCGCCATTACCAAAACCTATTAGGGCAGTGGTTACAAAATCTTGCGCATTGTTTACGCTATTGCTATCTTTATAGTATTCTTCTGTTGTTAAACCACTGTAGGGTTTAGGTTCTAATTTTGTACAGGCAGCTAATACTAATGTTGCAGCAAAAAATACAAAACTAAATTTGAATATGTTTCTTTTCATGATGTTATAAATTAAAATTTAAAATTAAAACGTAGCATTTAAACCAAACGAAAATGAACGTATACGTGGTACACCCAAGTTGTAATCTAAATAATTGTCTCCAGTACTACCGGCCGATATTGCACCAGATGTTTGAACCTCAGGGTCGATTCCTTTGTATTTGGTAATTACAAATAAATTGTTACCCGCTAAAAATACTTTTAATGATTGAAAACCCTTAATTTTTTTAAAGGTATAACCTAAGCTTGCATTATCTAATCTAATAAACGAAGCATTTTCTAACCATCTGTCTGATATTGCAACCCCGTCATTTATGCCACCGTCTAAACCAGCTTGTGTGGTGTTGTAACCTCTTGACAATCTACCATCAACATCCGATTCGACTATTGAAGCAAACGAGTTATAAATTTTTATACCAGATACTCCCCTTAAAAAGAAACTTAAGTTGATGTTTTTATAGGTAAAAGAATTTGATATACCATAATTAAACCTAGGGGTTGCATCTATCATACGGGTTTCATTAACCATTGTTGTATCTCCAGCAGCATTAATTCTAGCTTTTTGCAAAAATTGTTGGTTGCCAGCCGTATCTAATCCAGTGAAGTAAGGTAATTCAAAAATAAAGGGTGCGCTACCAGCAGCTAAATAAGTAATGGGTATGGCTCCGCTACCACCAGGTAAGTTTTGGCTGCCTGCTATTATTTTGGGGGTACGTAAAGCAAACTTGCCACTTGGGTCTTCTAAAGTTACTATTTTAGTTCTTACACCAGATACTTGGCCACCAATAGTCCATTGAAAATCTTTGTTTTCAATAGCTCTAAAATTTAGACTTAGTTCTAAACCTTTATTGGTTAGTTTTCCTACGTTAGCTGTTAAAAATTTACCATCTGGAGTACCTCGATTAGGAACAGGTACACCAGAGGCAACCTCGTAAGTATATAATAACTTATCGGTAATATCATTAAAATAATTAATATCTCCAGATAATCTACTGTTAAATAAAGCAAAATCTAAGCCCACATTTCTACCTCTTCTTACTTCCCATTGTAAATTAGGGTTTTCGTTTTGAGTAATAGTAAAATTAACTACATTGTTAAAAATACCTCCAAAGCTTCTTAATCTTAATGAATTATATTCAGATAGACCATCAGAATTACCTACTTCGCCATAACCAAATCTAAGTTTTAAATCGTTTAGCCAAGTTACGTCTTTCATAAACTTTTCTTGGGTAATTCTCCAAGCAAAATTTGCGGCTCCAAAAGTTCCCCATTTCTTGTTTACCCCAAATTTAGTAGAACCATCTCTACGTAAACTTAAAGTAGCATAATACCTATTATCATAATTATAATTAAACTGCCCTAATAATGAAATTAACTTATTTTCGGCTCTGAATGAACTGGTATTTCTGTTATCTCTTGTACTAATTTCTAAAGCATTATTTTTAAAGAATGGAAACAATATGTTTCTGGCTTCTGAATTAAAAGAATTATTAGTAAAAAACTGGTATTCGTAAAGCCCAAGTGCGCTAATATTGTGTTTACCATAAGATTTATCAAAACTTAAATTAATTTCTCCCCTATAATTATCAGTTGTTGACGTTTCTTTTTTTGCTGAGTTAAGTTGTTCGGTTGCAAACTGAGGGAACCAATTATCTCCGCTATTAACATTAGTAATAAAAGTACCAGCCACACCAGCTTTTAAACCGCTTAAAATCTCGTATTTTGCACTACCTGCATACTGTGTAAAATTCTGACGATTTTTTGATAATTTTTCGTTCTGAATCATCACTCTATTTTGCATACCTCCTTGATCTAAGTAAAATTTATTATAAGATCTATCTGCATTGTAAACCGGTAATGCAGGTGATACATCTGCAATAAATGCATAAGTAGCCCCGTAATTAATATTGTTTTGGTTGGTAATTGAGTTTGCAATGCTTAATTGTAAATCTAATTTATCGTTCAAGGCTTTTTGCTGCGCATTAAACCTGATACCAATTTGCTCTCTGCCACTGTTAATTATAATGTTATTTTGCCCTATATAATTTATAGATCCTCTATAGTTAAAGCCTTTTGCCCCACCCGATAATGAAACCGTGTGGTTTTGTGTAAGTGCTTGCCTGGTCATTTCCTTTTGCCAATTTGTATTACCGCCTTGGTCAAATTGAGAACTTACTATACCAGCAGATGCTTGTGCTGCTCGCCATTTATCGGCACTTAATAAATCAACGTATCTGGCTTGAACATCTAAAGATGCAACACCTTGATAATCAACACGGGTTTGGCCAGAAATACCTCTTTTAGTAGTTACAATAATAACACCATTTGCACCCCTGCTACCGTAAACAGATGTAGCCGATGCATCTTTTAAAACATCATAAGAAGCAATATCGCCTGGTGGAATTAGGTTTAAATCGGCAACTCCATTAAGCTGCACACCATCTACTACTATTAAGGGACTTTGGTTACCAAATAAAGATGTTTGCCCACGTAAACGTATAGTTGGGGTTTCGTTTGCATCGCCCGATGATTTTACAATTGATAAACCTGCAACTTTACCTTGTATTTGCATTATAGAGTTGGTAACGTTACCTTGATTAAAGTCTTTTGATGTAATGTTAGATACAGCACCTGTTAAATCTTTCTTCTTTACAGTTGAATATCCAGTAACTACCACATCATCTAACGTGTTTGTTGCTGTTTTTAACAACACATTCATGTTTGCAGTTACCAGTACGGTTTTATTATCGAAACCAATATACGAAAACTTTAATGATTTTGTTGTTGCTGGTACCGATAATTGAAAATCTCCATTAATATCGGTACGGGTGCCACCTTTGCCACCAGTTATACCAACGCTTACCCCAATAAGGGGTTCGTTTTTGTCATCAATAACTTTACCTTTAACGGTAATGTTTTGTTGGGCAAAGGTTTGGCCGATTTGAAATACAGAAAAAACTGTAAAGGCAATACACCAAAAAAGTGTCTGTTTAATTTTATTCATATAGGTTTAATTTAAAAATTGGTTGGTTTAAATTTTTATTTAGGATACAAAGTTAAAAAATGTTAAATATAATGCAAATATTAAATTTAATAATTTAAAACTAAGCCAAATTAAAATTTCTAATATTTTAAATGCCTTTTAATAGACTATTTTTTAAAAAACTTTTTTCATAAATTTTAAATCTCGGTTACAAGACTTTTTTACTTTTTACGGTCTGGGAATTATGATTCTTATATTTGTAGGTAAAGGTATTTTAAAACACATTACTGTATTTAATCAACTAAACTTTCTCTAAAATAAATTAGCATGCGGCTGTGAACTACTTGTGTAATCGTTTAATTTTTTTTAAGAAATTAAAATATCTTCACATCATTAATTTCATCGCTAAGCAAAATAGAAAATAGGGAAGTTTAATAAATGTATAAACATGAGTTCGATAAATAAACTATAGTATAATTTGCTGTAAATCAATGTTATTTACGATTTTAAAGCGTTAACGACGGTAGCGGCATCCTTTTTTTACGCCGAATCTCCCCCTTCGGGGCATAGCCGTCAAGCAGGAATGAGATAAGTCTATAATATATAGGGGTATATGTAACCCAAAACAGGAGAAAAACTTGGTAAC
>JAYULE010000221.1:0-23229 GCA_043763845.1 Sphingobacteriales bacterium | reverse complement strand
GGCTTGCACCAAATCTCCATGACCTGTAGATTTTATGGTGCCATAATTATAGTGTTGGGCTAAAATTGGGTTGTTAGGGCATTTTTCAAAAGGACCCCAAGGGCTTTTACTACGCCCAATGTTTACCATGTGCAGGGCTCTGGTTCCGCCTTCTGCAGTCATCAAATAGTACCAATCATCAATTTTATACAAATGTGGACCCTCCGTATCAGGCGACAAAAAACCATCAGAAATTATTTTGAGCGGGTCTTTTAGTTTTCCCGTTAAAATATTTATTTCTGATTGAACAATGCCAGTTTTACCTCTGCGAGTATAGTAAACCTTACCATCATCATCAAAAAGTAGCGAAGGGTCGAACATTTCCCTATCCACAAAAATTGGCTCGCTCCAAGGGCCGGCGGGGTTAGATGCGGTTACATAAAAGTTTCCACCGTGGGTTACGTTGGTGGTAATCATATAAAACACCCCTTGATTGTACCGTATGGTTGGCGCCCATACGCCGCTCCATATTGCTGTGCCAGATAAATTTACTTGGCTACTTCGGGTTAAACAATGGCCAATAAGTTTCCAATTTATTAAATCTTTACTGTGGTAAACGGGCACACCAGGAAAAAACTCAAATGAACTATTTACCAAATAATAATCATCGCCTACACGGCATACGCTGGGGTCTGGATGAAATCCGGGTATAATTGGGTTGTAGTAACCACTGTTGCTGACTGGCATTTGCGCCGAGGCAAATTTTAAACCAATCAACAATAAAAATAAAAACTTTTTCATGCTTATTTATTTGAAGATCTTAATCCGTAATTTCAAATTTTACCTTTTGATTATTTACCATGATAAAATATTCCCCTGTTTCTAACATCCGCTTTCCATTTGCATCTACAAAGCTTAAATCGCGACTTGGGTTTATATCAAATTTAAATGTGGTTTTTACGCCAGCCTTTAATTCTTTTTTTTCAAAGAATTTTAATTCTTTAACCGGTCTTGAAATGCTACTGAATGGATCGGCAATATACCACAACAAAGTTTCGGTTCCCGTAACATTACCGCTGTTGGTTACTTCTACTACAGCACTTATTTTTTGTGTTTTGGTTATTTTTGGCGAAGAAAGTTTGAGGTCACCATAGCTAAATGTGGTGTAACTTAGCCCATGGCCCATCCAATAAAGCGGTTCGGTACTAATATCTTGATATTTTCCTTGTGTGGGTCTGGCGCTTTGGCGCATGTTGTAATAAATTGGGATTTGGCCTGTGGTTAATGGAAAAGTAATGGATAATTTACCGGAAGGATTAATTCTGCCAGATAAAATACCGGCAAGTGCAGTTCCACCAGCAACGCCGGGCTGCCAAATTTCCACAATGGCATCAGCCAGGGGCTCAAGCCTAACCAGTTCCAGCGGCCTACCGTTTGAAAGAACCAGCACAATTGATTTTCCTGTCTTTTTTAATTCCTCTACCAATTTCTCTTGAATAGGTGGTAGCGCAAGTGTAGAACGGCTTGCATTTTCGCCACTCCATTCCTTTTTTTCACCTAAACATACTATGATCACATCAGATTTTTGTGCTATTGCTATTGCAGCCGCAAAACCGGTTTCGTCATTGCCATCAAAATCGCAACCTTTTGCCACATTGATAGTAACAGCATTGCCAAATTCTTTGCTTAACCCTTCTGCTATTGATTCTACATCTTTGTCCTTGCCGTTATAAGACCAAGCTCCAAGCAGATTGGTTTTATCAGCAGCCATAGGGCCAATCAATGCAATTTGGTTTGTTTTTGTTGTTAACGGTAGCGTATTGCCATTGTTTTTTAGCAGCACCATAGTTTCTGCGGCCAATTGTTGCGCTATTGCTTTAGCTTCTGGCTGAAGATAACGGGTTAATTCATCTACGATGGGGGTAAAAGGCTTATCAAATAATCCTAACCGAAATTTTATCCGAAGAATACGGCTTACAGCATCATCAATTTTTGCCATAGGGATTTTCTTTTCGGCAACCAGTTGTTTAAGATTTTCTAAGTAAATATTGTCTTTCATGTCCATTTCTACACCGGCCATAAAAGCTTTGTAGCCAGCCTCTTTGCGGTTGGCGGCTACTCCCTGGTCAATCAATTGGTTAATGGCATCCCAGTCTGATACCACAAATCCGTCATGCTTCCAACGTTGTTTAAGTATATTGGTTAGCGTAAAATGATTTGCAGAGGCAGGTACACCACTTATATCGTTAAAAGCGCTCATAACGGTAGCAGCACCCGCTTTTATGCAGGCTTGATAGGGAGGTAAATAGGTTTCCCATAACGATTGCATCGATATATCTGAATAATGGTAATCACGCCCGCCTTCTGATTCGCCATAGCCAACATAGTGTTTCAAACAGCAGGCAATAGAATAAGCATCAGATAATTTGTTGCCCTGATAGCCTTTTACAGTTGCAACGCCAAAAATAGCATTTGCGTAAGTATCTTCGCCATACCCTTCTGCAACACGACCCCAACGAGCATCGCGGGCTACATCAATCATGGGCGAAAAAGTCCAGTCGATACCCGATAATTTTGCTTCTTTTGCAGCTAAGCCCGCAGCTTGGGTTACCAATGCCGGATTCCATGAACAGGCTTGTGCAAGTGAAATGGGATAAACAGTGCGGAACCCATGAATTACATCAAAGCCGAATAAAATAGGAATACCCAAACGGGACTCTTCCATTGCTTTTTTTTGTAACGCATTTCTAACAACCGGATCTCCGTTAAAATAGATTAATGAGCCAATACCTGCAGGTGTTGATTTAATTTCGTCACCAGTATTATTTACGTTGTTATTTATGCCATAGGTATATTGGTTAAGCTGTAAAATTTTTTCATCTAAATTCATTTTACCTACTAAATCTTTAACACGGGTTTCTATTGGCGCTGTAGCATCCTTATATAAATTTTTTTGACCAAAGCAGTTTTGCTGAATTTGAATAAATAATAAAAAAAACAGAAATGCATTCAGTTTCATTAAGGGTAGTTTAAAGTGATTATTTTTGAGAATATAAAAAGCTTTGGATATTTATTTATTTGTGGTTTCTATAGTAACTGTTGCCGCGGTTAATCCATCGGCAGCTGCCTTTAAAACAATTTTACCCTGGCTCTTTATTGATTTTATGATGACCAAACATTTGCCTTGCCACGCTTTTCGCTGTGGCGCTTGGTAGCTCTCTAAACTGGTTGGCATGCCATTGCCAACGGCAATAATTTCTCCTGGACCATCTATGCTAAATTTAATCAAATTATCTGCTTTAGGGTTTAATATGCCATTTGCATCTGTTAAGGTTATTTGTACGTAACTTAAATCTTGCCCATCTGCATTGATTTGGCTTCGATCTGCTAACATATTTATAGTTTGCGCAGGCGCTGCGGTACGTAATATACTTTCGTTTACATTTTTATTATTGGTATATCCAACGGCTTTTAACACACCATTTTGATACGGTACTTTCCAGTTTGCCAAAAATTTTGTGGTTTTATTAGTTGGTTTTTTGCCTAATGATTTATCGTTTAAAAATAATTCTACATCATCGCAAGACGAATAGGTAACCACATCCAAAGGTTTGTTTTGGTAGCTTGAGTGATTCCAATCGGCCTGTACATCATGCCAATGCCATTTAGACCATTCTTCCCTATCAGGATTTAATGGTAAAGTAGTGGTGGGAGGCGTAACAAAAATAGATAATTGGTTTGTTTTCCAAAGCGCATCACGGTAGTAAGAAATTGGACGTTTATTGCCACAAATGTCTATATCACCACAGTAAGCCAAGGTAAAAGGGTACGAATTTTTACTTGGCCAATAGCCATGCCAACCTATGCCAGCTTCGCCAATGTAATCTAGGGCTGTCCATACAAATGCCCCAAAAACGTAGGGCTTTTCTAAAACTTTTTGCCAACTGTCAAACGCTTCTAAGGGGTACGCTTCTGATTCGTACATTAAACGGGCGGGTACACGTTTATGATCTTCTGCGTACACATCGTTTTTCGAATGGTCGCCCCCGGCAGCATAATTATAACCAGCAACGTTTAAAGTGGCAAAAAAGCCATCTTTATTTGGTTTTAAATCGTTAACGCCAGATGTTGTTGGGCGGGTAGGATCTAATTTTTTGATGTAGTTATTAATCATGGTTGACACCGCTGCCACAGCTGGCGTTTCTCGGTTTGGAATTTCGTTGCCATTGCTCCACATGATAATAGAAGGGTGATTCCTATCTCGTAACACCATTGCTTCGATGTCTTTTTTCCAAAATTTATCAAAATATAAACTATAGTCATGAGGGTTTTTTCCGTCTTTCCAACAATCGAAAGCTTCGTCAATTACCAACATCCCCAAACTATCGCAAGCGTTTAGAAACGCAGTAGATGGAGGATTATGCGAAGTTCGTACGGCATTAAAACCTGCGGCTTTTAAAATCTCAACTTTTCTAACCTCGGCTCTGTCATACGTTTTTGCACCTAGCGGCCCGTTGTCATGGTGTAAGCAACCGCCTTTAAGTTTTGTGTTTTCACCATTGATAAAGAACCCGTTGCTGCTGAATTTTAATGTCCTGATGCCAAAGGGGGTCTCAGTACTTTCTGTTAGTTCGCCGTTTATAAAAACTTTACTCACTAAAGTGTACAAATAGGGGTTGGCTACTGCCCACGGTTGTAAGTTCTGTAGCGTAATATTTTGGTCGAAAACAAAATTTACACCTGCTTTTACCACCGCTGTGTTGGCGAGTTGGTTAACAATATTTCTTTGTTTGTCTAAAACTATGCTGAGCAATCTTACAGTTGTTGCGCTGGGGCTTTGGTTATTTATTTGAGTTTTGATGTTTGTGATGGCTGTGGCTTTTTTTACTAATGGTGTGGTAATATACGTACCCCATTTGGCCACATGGGTTTGATTTTTTGCTGTAAGCCACACCTGTCTATAAATTCCAGAACCAGCGTACCATCTGCTATTGTCGCCTTCGTTTGAAACTTTAACTGCAATAACGTTTTTTTTATCAAAATGCAAATGGTTAGTAATGTCAAAAGAGAACTCCGTATATCCATAAGGATTTCCGCCCAATAGTTTTCCATTTATCCAAACGCTACTATTCATGTACACACCATCAAACGTGATGGTAATTTTCTTGCCTTTGTATGCACTTGGTATATCGAAATATTTGCGGTACCAACCTGTACCACCTGTTGTAAAACCTCCATTAACCTGAGAAATGGCGTTGATATCGAAAGGAGAATTGGTGTTTTTTAAATCCTCAATGCTCCAATCATGGGGTACATCTAATTTACGCCAACCGGCATCGTCATAATTGTAGTTTTCGGCACTAATTGCCCCTCCGTTATGAAATTTCCAATCAAAATCAAAGTTTTGTTTACCTAAGGTTTGTTGCGCTTGTACATTTGGCTGATTGATAAATGCTAAACATGCAATTACAAAAATTTTTTTAAACATAGCAGTACTTAAAAAAGGTTGAGCGTTATATTCTAACACTCAACCTATAACTAATTATTGTTTGATAATTTTTTGAGAAAAATCATTTGCAGAGCCAGCAACGCTTATAATGTAGGTTGCAGGAGTCAGGTTTGCTAACTCGGACAGAGAAATGCTATTGTAGCCTGCTGTTAAAGCTATTTTTTTAGCAAATTTTACTTGTCCATTGGTATTGTAAACTTTTAAATTAGCAACTTCGTTTTTAGCCCAATAAAGTGCCATTATGCTGTTACTATTTAATGGGTTTGGATATATACTAGCCTTTTCTACAGCTGCCGATGTTACTAACTTAATATCGGAATACCATATTAAGCCGTCTTTATCAGTACCTTTTATGCGATAATAAACTTTTGCATCATTGTTATAGTGCATAAAAGAATACTCTAAGCGGTCTGTAGCTAAAATACCACCAGATACATTTTGAAAATCTTTTGCATCTGTTTTGGCTTCCACATCAAACTTTATAATACTTTTAGCGCTGTGTAATGACCATTTTATAGCGTTACCTGATAAGGTGCTTGAGGCTGTAAACGATTTTAGATCAGCCAATGGTAAAGTGGTGCCTGTTTGACTTGCACCATTATCAAACACTGTTGTATTTAGGCTAACATTATAATAATCTCTTGTACCAATATTTAATCCAAACAGTGAGTTTAAATTGAGGCCCGTTCCAATAGCGTTGGCATTTGGTATTAATTTATAGGCAGTCATGCCTGTAATATCTGTTCCAAAGCCTACGGTTTGATTGCCTTGAGTGTTGTTAAATGGCGGAGCAAAGGCTACACCTGTTCCGGGAGCACTAAAACCCGGATTTGTAGTATAACCGTAATTAGTTGCATTATATATTTCTTGCGATGTGCCTGTTTGCCATGCTGCTAAACTGTTGTAGTTAGTACCCCAACTAAAATTAGGGGTTCCGGATGTTTTGTGGTAAAAATTATTTAACATTAAAACCTCGTTAGCTGCAATTGCTGTAGGAACATTAGTGATATCAACGGATCTAGTGAACGATAAACTTTCATCATCTAAGTAAAATGCGTTATTCATTATTTTAACATTATTCATGTTATTTGTTAAAATACGAACTCCTACGGGAAGGTCGGCGGTGTTAATTAAATTAGCCGCATTTAAATAAACAGAGTTGTTGTAAATATTAGCGTTATTTAATTTATTAGACTGGCTAACTCCCCATAATTTAAAAGCGCCAAAACTATTTTTACGCCCATCGTTTTGGCTAATGTTATATCTAATATTATTATTGTTATAACCGTTTGGACTACCAAATTCAAACATCCCATATCCGCATCCTTCGTTATCATGGCTGTAGCAATATTGAATAATACAATTTCTGCACCCTCCATCAATACCAAAACCATTACCATCTAACTCCAATCCCGAAAAATTTCCAAAGGATTCGGAATGTTGTATAATACCGTCTTTTACGTTGTAAAACCAAATTCCGGCAATGCCACCACCCACGTGTGAATTTAAAAAGCCATTATAATCGGCAACGCACTTTTCTATCAATACGTTTTCTGCGCTGGAAACCACAATGCCATTCCCGGTAGCAAATTCTGTAAATCCAAATGAACCGGCATTGCTACTTGCTCTAACGTTTTCTATCAATATATTTTTATGCACAAACGCACTACTAATTTCTTCGTCTCCAAAGGCACCTATGTTTATACCTGACCTTCCGCAATTAACTATAATGGTGTTTTTTATGGTTATGTCAGAAAAACCTTTGGCTCTGGCAGCGTCTGCATTCCATGATTGTATAAGTATACCTTGCATGCCGTACCCTTCTAATCTACAACTATCAATTAAAATGTAAGGTTTGTGGGTTAACGCCCCTTCTGCGTAAAATTGAATCCCACTTGCTGTGTTTGCTCCTCCAAATGTTCTTTCTCCGTAAAAATTTATATTTTTTATAATTATAGAGCCAGTATTGTCCCCATAAAAACCAAATTCACCTGCCGACCAAATGTTGGCTGCTGCGTTAGGCCCATATATAGAAATTGTTATTGGATTAGTTGGGGTACCAGCATCATTTTTATCAAAATTAAAATTGCCACCATGCCATGGTCCGGCTGAAAATAGTAGAACTTTATCGCCTGCTTGTAGGTTCACACTATTTGCTTTTGCTATAGTTTTCCATGCCGTAGCGGGGCTTAAGCCAGAGTTAGAATCGTCTCCTCCGCCATTTGCAGGAGTATTCTGGTTAATGTAATAGGTTTGATTTTGAGCGAAAGCGCCCAATGTGCCTAATAGTATTAGACATATTAATATTGATTTTTTCATTTTCTTGTAGTTTAATTATAATTGTTGTTTTGTTTAATAATGTCTTTTGATGTTTCAATCACATCTGACGGTATTGGAAATAATACATGATGAGGCATAGCAAGTGTTTTACCTCTTTGTTGCGCATTTGAAATTAATGTTCCCTGTCTAATCATATCCTGCCGTCTATTTCCATTTTCAAAATAAAGTTCTTTGGCTCTTTCTTCAAAAATGTAACTTTTGAAAGCCTCTTTCGACAGCAATGCTGATGCAGGTATTACCGCATTTGACCTATCAGATACTTGTTTTGCATAGTTTATAGTTGTTTGACTTGGCACCGATCCTTCGAGTTCATTGTTAATTTCGGCCATATAAAGTAAAACATCTGCATACCTAAACATTACCCAGTCAAATCCTTCATCGTTTCTTACAAATTTAGTGTATTTCATGGGAATGGCATATTCTAGACCGTTTAAACGAGTTCTTAGTCCGCCTCCATCGTTTCTAAAACTATTTGCAATCGTTTCTAAACGCTTATCACCTGTAGTGTATTTATCATAAAACTCCCAGGGCATTCCCATACCGCCCCAACCTGGTGTAACTGTAGTACCAAGAAGTTGTATGGCATTACCAGGAAGTACTAATTTAAACCAATAATTTTTTGTCCCAGCATTACCTGGTGCCGCATAAATTATCTCGTTATTAGCTTTTTCTATAAATACATTTTTATAGGATGAATTGAGAGAATATCCCATTCCCATTAGGGATGTACCTATGGCCTTCGCTTTTTCCCAATCAGCCGCAGTTTTAGCAGTATTTACATATAATTTTAGTAATACCATTGATGCTGTAGATTTTGATACCCTACCCCAGTTAGCCGCATCCCCATTATATCTATCTTTCGTCATTAAACTAATTGCATTCAATAAATCTGATTCTATTGCGGCAACGTAATCTTTGTCACTCATTCGTGGCTGCATCTCTTTATCCGAAAGTTTTGCTGGATCTAAAATTGGGTTTAAAGGGCCATATAAATCATACAATATATACATTAGCCAACCTCGCATGCAATACATTTCGCCCAAGTATTGGTTTTTAATCTGATCTGATACTCCTTCTAGTTTTTGCAGTTTATCAATTAACCCAGTAGCCCTTGCTACAAATTGTATTCTGGTAAAAAACGTAGTTTGCGTGTTAGAATTGAAAGTTGCCGGTCCAAATGCAAACGAACCCAAATCGGGGTCTTTCCACACGTCATGCATTTGGTCGGTTAGCTTAGATGTTTGGTAATCATACCCACCCAGTGCAACATTAAATGCACCCATATAATTGGCAGTTGCAATATCATGTGCGCCCCAGTCTGTACCAAATAACGAATAATAGGGTGTTACCGCAGACTTTATGTCTGCTTCGTTTTTTAAAAAGTTATTCTCGGTAAACTGATCTACTACCTGTGTTTCTAAAAAGTTTTTTTTACAGCCTACTGAGAATAGCAATAAAAAAACGATTAAAAATTTAAAATTCTTTTTCATAACGTTAAAATTTAGTATTTAATCCGAATGAGAATGTTCTTGCAATCGGATAAGGTCCATTATTTCTTTCCATTTCGGGGTCTAATCCTTCAAAGTTTGTAAGTACGCCCAAGTTGGCAGCATCTACATAGAGTCTTAAAGATTGAAATATTTTTTTTCTACCCAAAAGTTTATCAGGTATGGTATAACCAAGCGTAACGTTTTTTAAGCGGAAGAAGTAGATCTGTTTCATGGTAAAATCATTTACTCCACTTGGGTTTGACCCATCTGATGGGTTTACTGCTATGCTTGGATATTTTGCATTAGTGTTAAACGATGTGAATACATCTGTTGTTCTAACGCTACTGTTAAGTGGGGTTGCCGAGCCTAAATCAAAAGGACGGTTAAAAGCCTGCCAACCATCCCAACCTAAACCACCCATATTTCCATAAACAAAGGCCGACAAATCAAAAGCTTTTATCGAAAATGTGTTATTAAACCCAAAAGTTACTTTTGGGTTAAAATCTCCCAAATTAACTACGTCGTTAACATCTAATTTTTTATCGTTGTTTGCATCAATGTATTTTAAGTTACCTAATACTGCATTTGGCTGGGTTGTAGCAACGGCTTGCAAATCTTCTTGAGTGCGTAAAATCCCATCTGTTTTCCATCCATAAACCGCCCTGATAGGATCATTAACTTTTATGTAAGAAACAAGGTTAACATCTGGGTTTCGCTCAACCCATGTGGCTTTAAAAGTACCTACTGTAATATTACTGTTCCATCTAAAAACTTTATTTTTAATGTTTTCGGTATTTAAAGCCAACTCAAATCCGGTACTTCTGGTAGAGCCTATATTTACACCAATTCTTGCAACCGGCGAATTTATGTTGAGCCTTCCAAAGTCTAACAAGTCTTTTGCAGTTCTATTAAAATATTCAACCGAACCTGTTATTCTGTTACCGAATAATCCAAAATCAATACCAGCATTAAAAGTTATGTTGGTTTCCCACGAAATATTTGGGTTTCCTAACTGTGTTTGTAATACCCCGGTATTAATATCGTTGCCAAACAAAAAGTTCCATGGTGCGGTGGAAAACCCGGGGCCATATAAACTTATAGATTGGTTACCTCTAATATTATCGTTACCAGATGTACCGTAACTTGTTCTTATCTTTAATTCACTTACCGTTTTTAATAAGTTGCCAAAAAAATCTTCGTTGCTTACTTTCCAAGCTACTGATGCGCCGGGAAAAAATCCGTATCTGTTATTCTGCCCAAACCTACTACTGCCATCTCTTCTTGCCGAAATATCAAAAATGTATTTATTATTTAAGGTATAGTTTACCTTGGCAAATTGAGAGAGCTTTCTTATTGGCTGGCTTACATAAGAGTTAGGTTGCGTTAAAAGCCTATTAGCGGCAATAGCTAAATTTGCTGTCCCAAATTGATCTGTTGGAAAATCTACGGCAGTTACGCCAAAATAATTTCCGGTGGTGTTATAATATCCGGCTCCTAAAACTGCAGAAAATTTATGCTTGTTATTGTCAAAACTTTTATCAAAATTTAAGAATGTTTCTGCGCTGTAATTATTGATAGCCTGAAAACCTACCTCTGCATTCCCGGTTGGGGATTGGTCAAAACGAGCTTTACGTGGCACAAAAAAATCTGCCGTGGTAGAGGTTTGATCAATTCCGCCCACAATACTTAATTTTAAGTATGATAATAGGTTTACTTCTAATTTAGGTGCAACAAACAACCTTTTGTTTTGAGAGGTATTGGTCATTAAAAAATAACCTTCCGGATTGTTTATCCTGCTGTCATAAGATAGGTTTAGTTCGCCGCGGTCATTATAGGGCGTAAAAGTTGGTGCAAAGGCCATCGCCGATCTTATTAAAGACGGCGAATTTTGCTGTGTACCAGATTGGTTACCAGTAGCAACGTTAACATTGTTTATTTGAGAGTAGCTTAACGCGGTAGAAAAAGTTATTTTTTCTCCCAGTTTTTGTTCCAAATTTACCCTTCCAATTAAGCGTTTCATAGCAGAATTTGCTAAAATGCCTTATTGATCAAAATAGTTTAAAGACGAGTAAATTTTGGTAGATTTATTGCCGCCACTTATAGATACATTATGATTTGATATTGCTCCATCTCTAGTTATATGGTCTATCCAATTAAATCCTTTACCGGCAGCCGCAATTTCGTCATCAGAAAACTTTGGAACGTATGGGTTAATACCGTTATCTATTTTTTTGCCATAAAATGGTGCATAGTTGTTATCAAACAAACGTCGTTCTGCACCAAATCTGTTTGCGTTTATCATAAAATCTTGAGCATTAAACATTTCTATGTATGGCGCCATTTTTTGTATAGCATAAGAAGCATCGTAACTTACGCTTACTTTACCTTCCGCTCCTTTTTTTGTGGTAATTAAGATAACTCCGTTAGCAGCGGACGACCCATAAATTGCGGTAGCACTTGCATCTTTTAAAACGGTTATAGTTTCAATATCGTTAGGGTTAATGTTATTTAGTGGGTTTCTATCTACAAATCCTCTCATGGCTGTACCCCCACTAGCGGTAAAATCGGTAGATGTGTTATTGGTTATTTGTACCCCATCTATTACATATAATGGCGTACTGCCACCTAAAGGAGAAATTGAACCGCGTATATTTATCTCGATTCCGCCACCTGGCTGTGCCGTATATGTTTGTACATTTAAACCAGCCACCCTTCCTTGCAATAAATTATCTACAGAAACAGCGTTCACAGTGTTTAAATCTTTTGTTTTAACAGAAACTACCGAACCCGATAGGTCGCCTTTTTTTTGCGTACCATAACCTATTACTACAATATCATTTAATGAGGTTACAGACTGCGCCATAGTAACATTTACAAAACTAAGGTTTGTGATTGTAAACTCTTGGCTGGTATAACCAACAGAACTAAATTGCAAAACTTCGCCAACATCGGCATCCATTTTAAACAGTCCATTTACATCTGTAACGGTGCCACCAGACTTACCTTTAATTTTAACTGTTACGCCAGGAATTGGAGTTTCGGTGTCTTTTGAAATTACTTTACCGGCAATAACTTCTTTGTTAATAATAACTTTTTCGGCGATTTTATCAGTAATTACTATGGTATTGTTTTTAATTACGTAGTTTAAAGGTTGATCTTTAAAACATACGTTTAAAACTTTCTCAATACTTTGGTCGGTTAAGTTTACAGTAACTAAGTTGCTTTTTTGAAGTAAGGCATCATTATAAGCAAATTCGTAATTGCTTTGTTCTGTTATAATATTGATGACACTTTTTAACGAAGCGTTTTTAACCTTAATACTAATATTTTGCGCATACATGTTTTTGGCACTTGCCTGAAGAATTATACAAAAAAATAGGGCTAAAAATAATTTCATTTTTAATGGAATTTGAGAGACGCACCAATACATAGCACTTCTCTTATATAAAATATAATCTCTATACATTTGTTAGGTTTAAGATTTATTGGTCACACAATTGGGTTTTTAATAGGCCTTAACGGCTAAAAATTTGGAGGGGTTGGTAGCTCCTCAGTTTTGGGTTTAATTTGTTACATACACCGTTCTCCCTTCTACATTAAATTTAACAGATTCGGTAGTTTGTAGAATATCTAAAACCTCCTTTAAGCTTTTATCACGAGAAATATAGGCACTTATAGTTTTGTTAATAATTGGGGTTTTATAGGTTATATCTACGTTATACCATCTTGACAATTGCAACAAGATGTTTTCGATATTTTCTGCATTGAATTTAAAGTAGCCGTTTTTCCAAGCAATTACTTCCTTTAAATCGGCATTTTGTAGGTTAAAAGTGTTATTTGCAAATATGGTTTGTTGCCCAGGCAAAATATCAACCTTGGTGCTTTGTCCTAATAAATTAACTCTAACTTTTCCCTCAAATAAAGTAGTTTTAATATTTGAGTCACCTTCGTAGGCATTAACATTAAAATGAGTTCCTAGCACATTTAATACTTGCTTTCCACTTTTAACAATAAAGGGTTTTTTAGGATCTTTTGCCACTTCAAAATAAGCTTCACCTGTAAGGTTCACAACTCTTTCTAGACCTTTAAATTGGCTCGGAAAAGATATTTTAGTATCTGAATTTATCCAAATCTTAGTACCGTCTGTTAGTACAACTTTAAATTTTCCGGCTTTAGGTGTAGTTATAGTATTTGTTACAATCTCTTCGTTTTTTAAAGTATTAAAATAGGCAACCCCATTACTAACCTTCCAATTTTTAGCACTTAAGTGAGGTTGCTCTTCTTCGTTCAATTCAATACTCCCGCCTGAAGAAAATGATAACATTGCAACGTTTTTGGCTGGTAAAATGTTAGTTTTTTTTGCTTTTGATGCAATTTTTGGCGTAGGGGTTTGTACGTAAAGTACAATTGCGAATGATAATACAAGCAAAAGAGTTGCTGCAACAGCAAGCTTTACCGGATTTAGCTTTAACAGATAAGATTTTTTCTTAGGGAAATATTTACGCTCAAAATCATCCTGCAACCTGTTAATTAAATTCTTCTCGCCGCCTGCCTGTTTTAAAAGGTTTCTAAAAAGTTCTGGATTGTTATTTAAACCGGCATATAAATCGTTTAATTCTATTTCCTGATCCACAGATAATTGATTCTTATAATATATATCAACTAAATACCAAAAGCGTAAATAATTCATGTTTAATATGTTATAATTGGTTAAAAAAGATAGGTGGTTTTAGATAACCTCTTTACACTTATAACACATTAACTTAGCTTAACCGTTACTCTTCTAAAAATTTATTTTAAAAAGTATTAATTGTATTTTCAACAAATATTGCTGATATTTACGAGCAACCAATTATTAGCCCTATTAAACTTTCTAAACATACTGATAATGAGATATTTCTATTGTGGATAGATGGAAATGATTTGGCTTTTAATGAGATTTATAGAAGAAATGTTGTAAGGTTATTAGAAATTGCTTTAAAGAAAACTATTTGTTTAGATGATGCGGAAGAGCTGGTTCAAAATGCTTTCATAAAATTGTATCAGCAAAGAGCTGTAATTAAAAACGACAATAATATATTTGGCTATTTGTGTGTGATTTTAAGAAATCAAGTTTTTAATTTAGTTAGAGATAAAAAAGTTCAAATAAATTACGAAAATGTGTCTTTGCAAAATCCACCGGGTATGGATACTTTGGAGATTATCGAATATAAGGAATTAGAAAGCTTTTTTGAAAGGGTAATTCAAACACTTCCACTCAAATGTAGAGAAGTGTTTATTTTAAGTAGAAAAAAATTTCTTTCTAATAAACAAATTGCTTACAAGCTACATATTTCAGAAAATACTGTGGAACAACATATTCGTAAAGCACTTCATAAACTACGTATATCAATAAAGTACTTTTGTGTTTTTATATTATACTTTTTTCTAAAGGGGTTTTTATAATCCTTGTTACGCTATTTTCGATTGCTCTACCAGCAAAACAAACGGTACAAATTAAATTATAATTTATATTGTTTGTTTTATCCATGGTTTAACATTTTATTTGATAGATTATTTAATTCTTTAACCCTAGCCTGTTTATCCAAAAAAAATATCTTTTCCTGTAATTTAAAATAAGTATTATTGTACGATTAATTTCTTAATGAGTACAAACAGAAAAAAGCAAAGTTTTTTTTTGAAATAGCCCGCCAAGTCAAATAAAGTAAAACAGAATGATTATTTACAACACAAATACTCCCGTTTTATTTTTAGTATTTAACAGACCAGAAACCACCAAAATGGTTTATGATGCAATATCATTGGCAAAACCTAAAAAGCTATACATAGCTGCCGATGGAGCCCGAACTATTGAAGAAGATATAATTTGTGCCGAAGTTAGGGCTATTTTTAAAAAGATAGATTGGGATTGTGAAGTAAAAACATTATTTCGTAATGAAAATTTAGGTTGTAAAATAGCCGTAAGTGAAGCAATTAGCTGGTTTTTTGATAATGAAAAAGAAGGAATAATATTGGAAGACGATTGCTTGCCTAGTAAAAGTTTCTTTGGATTTTGTAGTACCTTACTCGAAAAATATCGAAACGATAACCGAGTTGGGCATATTGGAGGTGCAAATTTTCAAGACGGAAATTTAAGAGGTCGACAATCTTATTATTTTTCGCGGCTAACCCACGTATGGGGTTGGGCTAGCTGGCGCAGAGTTTGGCAAAACTACGATGTTAACATGGTATCTTACTCAAATTTTAATTTAAACAATGATTTAAAAAACATACCAAGTCATGATGTTTATAGCAGCAATTGGATATTGAGTTTTGAGGGTGTTTATACACATAAAATAAATACTTGGGATTACCAATATGCTTATGCAAATTTAGTAAATAATTATCTAAGCATTGTCCCGAACAAAAATTTAGTAGTAAATATTGGCTTAGGTAATGGTGCAACTCATACCTCGGCAAGCCACCCTTTCGCCAATATGGAGCAACAAAACTTAACTGAAATTACACATCCTCAATTTTATATTGCAAGCTTAGAAGCCGATTGGTTTACCCAAAACAAAGAGTTTAACATACCCGACATTAAGAAAAGGGGATTATCAAAACTTTGGAAAAAAATTAAAAAAGCAATCAAACAAAAATGATAAGTAAAATTACAGGTGGCCAAACTAAAGCACTATTTATTGTAAAGGTTTTGGGAAAATATGAAGTGCAATATTACCAATGTGTACAAACTGGATTTATACAAACCGAAGAGCCTTATTGGTTAGAAGAAGCGTACTCATCGGCAATTACGAAGCTAGATATTGGCCTACCTTACCGCAACGAATTATTGAGAGATAAATTAGTTAAAATTTTACCGAAGTATTTTAATGTTGATGCAAAATTTTTAGATTATGCAGGTGGGTACGGTTTGTTTACTCGCTTAATGCGTGATAAAGGATTTGACTTTTACCATACTGATGTTTATTGTAAAAATTTATTTGCCGAATATTTTGATTTAAACGATACACCGCAAAACACCAAATTTGAATTAGCTACCGCTTTTGAAGTATTTGAACATTTAGCTAACCCAATAGCGGAGATAGAAGCAATATTAAAACACAGCGATAGCATTTTATTTAGTACTGAATTAGTGCCAAAAACGCCCCTAAATTCGGTTAACGACTGGTGGTATTTTATACCCGAAACTGGGCAACATATAGCCATTTATACAGAAAAATCTTTGGCTTATATTGCGCAAAAATTTGGTTATAATTTTTACACAGATGGCATTAATATGCATTTTTTTACTAGAAAAAACCTGTTAAACAATCCCTTTAAAGTTTTAAGAGAGCCTTTTTTTATCCGAAAAATTAGAAAAGTATTAACTAAATTTGACAATAAAACGGTTAAAAAAAGTTTATTGCAATCAGACTGGGAAATGATTAAAAATAAATTAATTGAATAAGTATTTTTCAAATAATTATAGCAAATGATTTATCCAAAAATAACCATTGTAACACCATCATTTAACCAAGGTAAATACTTAGAAGACACCTTACTTTCGGTAATTAACCAAAAGTACCCCAATTTAGAGTATATTGTAATTGATGGTGGTAGTACCGATAACTCAATAGAAATTATAAAAAAATACGAACCACAACTAACTTATTGGATAAGCGAAACAGATAAAGGATTATACGATGCGATACAAAAAGGTTTTGAGCGTTCAACTGGAGATATAATGGCGTGGATAAACTCAGATGATATGTATCATCAAAAATCATTACTTACAGTTGCCGAAATTTTTGAAGTGTTCCCTAAAGTAAATTGGTTGATGGGGCAGAATACTTTTTATAACGAATTTGGTCAGGCTTTTATTATGGATGATGATACTTACCATGAAAGATGGTCTAAATGGAGAATGTACAATTTTGAAGGTAAATTTATACAACAAGAGTCTGTATTTTGGCGAAGGGAATTATGGGAAAAAGCAGGTGGTTATATTGATAAAAAAATAAATTTAGCTGGCGATTTTGATTTGTGGCTTCGTTTTTTTAGGTACGAAAACTTATATAGTACAACCTTTTTATTGTCAGGTTTTAGATTTAGAAACGAAAATCAAAAAAGTAATAATAATTTTAAAGAATATATTAGTCAAACACAAAAATTGCTTTTAAGGGAAAATCAAATCAAAAATCATAGCGTTTATGTTGTTTTTTGCAAACTTATAATTTTAATTTCAAAAGCTATAATTATTAAAAAATACAGGAATATGTTAATTCATAAAGTATTAAAATTCCCTTCAAAAATTATTTATTTACCAAGACAAGGGTATTTTTTAAGGAAATTATATCACTTATCGTAATTGTGTTCTGGTTTAATCAAATTAATTTTTTATAAACCTCCAAAGTTTTCTTTAAGCAAGTGTCCATCTCAAATTTTTCTAATTGAATTAAGCCATTATTTCTTAAAATATTAGGCAAATCATTGCTACTTAAAACAAGTTCAATACTGTTTTTTATCTCAGCTACATTATAAGGGTTAAAATAAACTACAGCATCGCCACATACCTCCTTAAAACAACTTGTATTGCTAACTGCAATAGGGCATTTATTTTGAAAAGCTTCTAAAATCGGCAATCCAAACCCTTCATACAAAGAGGGATAAATAAACAACAACGCATTTTGATATAGTTTACAAAGCTCGCCATCTGTGGCTGCAGTTTGATGTACAAAATCAATAATATTTAGACGCTTAATTAATTCGGTTTCGTAAGGGGTGAAATTGCCACCACCAACACAAATAAGATGTATATCAATTCTTTCATCACTAATTTGTTTAAAGGCTTCTAAAAATCTAGTAAAATTTTTATACCCATTTCTATCTCCAACATATAATAAATATTTCTTGTAGGTTATGTTAAAATTAGCATCATCAAAATCTTTGATTTTATGGTATCCATGATAAATGACTGTAATTTTATCGTCTGGTATATGATATAATTTTTGAATATCATTTTTAGTTGATTGTGAAATAGCAATAATATGGTCTGCTTTTTTAATCAATAATCGTTTGTGATAAACCTCTAAACTATTTGGAGAAAAATACTCAGGTAAAATTTCATGAATCATATCATGTACCGTTAAAACAAACGGTTTTCTTAAATACTTTAAAAAGTAAGGGTTAAAATATGTAGGATGAAAAACATCAAAATTGTTTTTTTTTAAAAGATATTTGCAATAAATGTTATTCCACTTTATTTGCTTTTTTGTTTTACGTAAAACAAATTTAAAAAAAAAGTTATTTAGTGGCTTTTTTTCTAGCTGAATATAGTAATTATTAGAATATACAACCCCTAATTTATAAGCCATATCAGGTTTTGCTTTTAAATTTGAAATTATATTTGCAAAATATCTAGAGATACCACCAAAACGTTGTAAAGTAAACATTTGATGATCGAATAATATTTTAACCATCAAATTAAGGTTTTTTTTTAGGTGGGAAAATTAATAATAAACTCATTACCCATTTTAAAATTCTCCAAACAAAACTTTGATTTTGTATTGTTATAAATTGCTTACCTCTTTTAGAGTTAAGTAGGGTAATAGCTGTGTAATCATCAATAAATAACGGAAAATATTTTTTTATTGTTTTTTTTCGCTCTTGCTGCATCAATTTAAAGTTATTTTTAACAGACGAAATACCTGTTGTATCGTATTTACATAATATTAAATCTAAATGTTTATAAAGTACGTTTTCTTTACAAATAGCATAAATAAAAAACTCCCAGTCCGATACAATTTTATATGTTTCGTTGTAAAAAAAAAACTCGTAGAACAACCTTTTTTCAATAAAAGTAGCTTGGTGTGATAAATTTTGACTTAAAAAAAAACTATAAGAAAGTTTAGGAGGATAAGTGCGTATAATTTCTCCACTTTTTTCTAAATAATTAGCATTAGCATAATATATAGCAAACTTTCCACACAAAGTTGCCGCAACGTTTTCAAGCGTAGTTTCATCATTTAGCAAATCGCCACTATTTAAAAACAACAGGTAATTGCCTTTTGCAGCAAGTATCCCTTTATTCATAGCATTATAAATACCCTTATCTGGCTCGCTTACACAATAAGTAAACTTGTTTTTATTGTTTTCAATGACGTTTTTGCTTCCATCGTTGCTATCGCCATCAATAATAATAAACTCAAAATCAGTATAAGTTTGCATTATTACACTGTCAATTGTTTTTTGCAAACCTATTTTATTGTTAAAATTAACAGTAATTATTGATATTAATTCGCTCATTATTTATTATCTAAGCTTTCAAATAGTGATATTAACTGACTACTTACAACGGTGGGTAAATAGGCGCTTATTGCTTTTTCTGCATTTTTTTGTACCCTAATCCAAGTTTCGATATTTTGGTTCAATTCTATAATTTTATCTGCAAACTCAATTGTTTCGTTGGCTATCAAAACATTTACGTTATGTGTAAGGTTCATACCTTCGACACCAATGGTTGTAGTAACAACTGGTAAACTGTATTCTAAGCTTTGCCCTATTTTTCCTTTCATACCCGCCCCATATCTTAATGGTGCTACAAAAATTTTGGCATTTTCAAAATAAACAGATACATCTTTAATATAACCTGTTACCTTTACATTCGGGTTTTTCGCTAGTTCTGTAACTTCGGCTGGTGGGTTGTTGCCTAAAAGAGTTAATTTTAAATTGGGTAATTTTTGCCATACTAATGGCATAATGTGATTACATAACCACAATACTGCGTCTACATTTGGGTCGTGGTTATAGCTACCTATAAAAACAATTCCTTCTCGCTCGGTAAATGATTTGTTGAATTTGTTTTTTCTTTCGTGAATGTTTGGGACAATTGCAGTAGATATTATACCATGCTTAATCAACTCATCTTGCTCAACATTAGTTATGCATATAGTTAGATTTGCTTTTTTAGCAATATCAATTTCTAGTGCTTTAAATTTTTCGTATTCTTTTAATAATTTTTTGTTTTCTGGAAATAGTTCGATAGCTCTGGCAATCCTTACATGATGCAAATCTACAGTATCATAAACCCATTTAACATTATTAGCTAAAATAACTTTGGCAAATTTTATATTAATATTAGGCCTGCAAATCCAAACTATATCTGCATTTATAATAGCCAAATTAATACTATGTAAAAATTTTAATTTTCCATTGTTTCTGATTAAAACTTCTATACCATCTCTAATTAATTCACTATAATATGGCTCAACCAAATTTCCGTCCAAAGGTGCAAAAACCACATTATAACCTATATTTTTTATTAAATGAATTAATTTATAAATTCTATTAGAGCCTGATTCTCTATCATAAAAAGGTAAATATGAATCAATAATTAAAACATTTTTAGCTGGTAAATATTTTCTTGCTGCCACATTTACCTGTTGAATTGGGTGGTTTAGTGTTAGTTGCTTGCGCCATTTATCAACAAATTTATTTTTATTAATATCTTGATAAGATTTTACATTTAACTTATTAGATATTTTGCCAGAACTAATACCTTCAAAATGTACAAGTACCGATAATGGTTGATAAACTACTTTCTTTTTTAATAATTCTCTAATAGAAAAACAAAAATCTATATCTTCATAGTACGCGGGAGCAAAACGTTCATCAAAACCTCCAATTGCTTCAAAATCTTTTTTAAGAAACAATAAACTTGCACCAGAACAATAATCAACTTCACGCAAAAAGTTATAATTTGAATTTTTAGGATGTTGGTGTTTGCCATAGTTTATGCCAGATGCATCGCTAAAAATAATGCCCCAAGCTTCTTGTAATAAACCATACGGATAGATTAGTTTTGAGCCTACGCAACCAATGCTTTCATCGCTAATTAGGGTGTTTACTGAGCTTTCTAGCCAGTTTTTTTGTACTAAGGTATCGTTATTTAATAAGCAAATATATTTACCTTTAGCTTGTTTTACGGCTAGGTTACACGATTTTAAAAACCCAACATTGGTAATATTACGTAAGTAAATTAGGTTACAAATTTGGATTAATGTTTGTTGTGTTTCATCGGTAGAGTAATCATCAACAACAATAACTTCAAAGCTATATTTTTCACTTACATTAAGTTTTATTGCCCTAAGGCAATTTAAGGTAAAGTTTAACTGATTGTGTACGGGTATTATTATGGAAACTAAAGGCTTTGCAAAATTTTTAAAAGATAATTTATCAATAGGTAAAGCCTTGATATACGTAGCTGACAAGTAATCTTCCTCTTCAAAATACTTCAAGCCAGCAAAAACAAAAAATAATTCTCTACTGGTTTCAATATATTTAAAAACCAAATGATTGTTTTGCTTGGGAGCATCTAATACACCTATATAGGGTTGATATAATTTGTGGTTAAATCTAAAAAAGTTGCAAAATATTATAATTATTCGTTTAAAAAATCTAAAATAAAACCGAGGATGAAAGATGTAATTTAAAGACTTACCGCCCTCTACTTTTCTATAATATAAACTAGCAATAGAGAAGCAAACCCTTTCGTTATGTAAGTTTATAAAACTTGTTATTCTGTTTTTAAACATCACCATTATTCTCCGTAATATCGTAAATATATTGCATAAAAATTGGTTGCCAATAATCTTCATATTTATCCCAATCGTGACAACCAAAAGGTAAATTTTTATGGTTTAAATCACTTGCTTTAACAGGTGGCACTTCAAAAGCAAAAGTTAAAGCTTCGTGGCAATGTGGTATATTTATTACCCTTGTATTTCGGTTAACTTCAATACTCCAAAAAACATCTTCATTATATAAATTACTTTTTTGTTTTAGATAAAAACCAATTTTAGGTTTTAAAATAATACATAAATCGTACATTTTTTTAACCTTTCGTAGAGATAAACCACCGTTACCAACCCTATTATTAAATTGATACTGGTTTGGCAAGCTATTATCAACAGTGTTTAACCTTTGTTTAAAATATTGTATAAATTTTTTGTACTTAATTTCTAACCAGTTTTTGTTGTAAGTTTTACTTATCCAAGGTGCGCCAATATAATCCCAATTTTTATTACACCAATAGCCCAACTTATCGCTAAAAACAAAACAATCTAACTGATAAATAAGCATAAATTTATAATCTAAAAATTGGCTATAAAACTCTTCAGAGAGCATTAATTTGTTATAACCCGCAATGCTATCAAAATAATTACCATCAAAATTAATTATTTCCAAAATGGTTAAATTTTTAAGATAATCGGGAATAGGTAAACCTTTAGATTTTATAATTATTTTAGGATAATTTGATAAAATTTTTTCGCACTGTTTTAAAGAAATTAACTCGTATTTTGAAACCGAATTTTTATAAATGGGAATAACTATTGCAACTTGTTTCAAAATAATTGATATAATTTCAAATTAAGATTTTAAACATTCATCGTATAGTTGCAAATAATGATTTGCCGAAATCTCCCATGAAAACTTATTTGCCTGACTTATAATTTCTTCTTCACGATTATAGGTTTTAAAATCTTGCATACCTTGCTTAAAAATTAATTTCATATGCTTGGTTTCAAAAGTATCAAAATAATAAGCAGCATCACCACCAACCTCGGGCAAAGAAGTGTATTTTGATAAAAAAACTGGTTTGCCAAAGTGCATTGCTTCTATTACAGGCAAACCAAAACCTTCGGCAATTGATGGAAATAAAAAAGCACTACAATTTTTATAATACCAAGCTTTGTCATCATCGTTTATTGGGCCAGTAATACGCACTCTATCTAAACAATTATATTTTATAGCTTCATCTATAATAACTTGTTTGTGTGGTGTTTCAATGCCCGATATTATCAATTCGTAATTATTACCCTCTAAAAGTGCGGGCAACAAATGAAAACCTTTTTGTACCGAAAGTAAACCTAT
>JAYULE010000220.1:0-5858 GCA_043763845.1 Sphingobacteriales bacterium | reverse complement strand
TCAAAATATTTGCTAAAACCTTTTGCATTACAAAAATCTACGATAGCCAATATTTCTTCTTGCGCATTTCCAATAGCAATATTTTCTATCAATGTACCATTAAACAACTTGATTTCCTGTGGCACAGTAGCTACAATATTTCGCCAAGTGGGCGTGTAGATGTTCTCGATGGGTATATTATTTACCAGTATTTCTCCTTGTTCTGCTTGATAAAATTTTTCTAAAATAGCCATCGCCGTACTTTTGCCACAGCCACTTTCGCCCAAAATTGCAATCATCTCGCCTTTGGCTACTTTAAAACTAATGTCTTGTAAAATGGATTTTCTACCTGCAAAGCGGAAGGATATGTTCTTAACTTCTAATTTTCTAAATTCAATAGGCGTAATTTCTTGCGCTTCAAATTCTGGTTTAATCGAGGTAAAATCGTACATCCGATCAAAAGCAACCTTTGCCTCTTGCAGTTGCAAATTAATTTGAGAGAGCCTTGCAACAGCTGGAATTAGTGTGCCTGCCAAAGAAATAATCGCCATCATTTCGCCTATCTTTAATTGTTTCTGCATTACCATAAACGAAGCTGTAGTAATGAGAACAATGCTTAACACAACACTCAGTACATCCATTGTGATGGCAAAGCGATTACCTAATTTACCTAATGCAAAAGATTGGTTTTGTAAGTTGCCATAAACGGTATTTATTTTGTTTGTAAATAAACTTTCTTGGCTGTGTGCTTTAATAACCATAATACCATTAATGGTGTCTATGTAGTTGCTTTCGTTTATAGCACTGGCTACCATTACGGCTGATTGGTGTTTTTTAATGGGTTTGGTATAACTTAATATAACTAACGCAACAATGGGTATAAAAGCAAAAGTAATTATGGCTATCGTTAATGAATAATTAATCAGGAAAAAAGATGTGGTTAGCAAGATAATGATATCAATAAATACAGATCCCGAAATGTAAGCTATGTTTTTTTGAATGCGAGCCGTATCATTCATTCTTGTAATCATATCGCCCGTTTTACGGGTATCAAAAAAAGATTTTGGCAAGTGAACCAAAGCATTAAAAAAACTACCAACAATCCGATTGTTAAAATCTTTGCTTTGCAACAACAAAAAATGTTGCCGTATAAAACTTAGCCCAGCTCTAATCAGCAATACCAAAAACAATAGAACCAAGCTGGTTATTAATTTTTGTTGATCTCCAGAAGGTAGTATTTTATCTATTAGTTTCTGAGAAAATATTGCAGTGGCTAGATTAAGTACCGTAGCCAGCACGCCCAAAACCATGGTAATAGTTAAGATGTTTACATCATCTTTTATCAGTTGCTTAAACCAAAGCCATTTAGCCTTGCGCTGTTGCTTTTTAAGCTCGAAGCTTTCGTTTGGTTTAAGTTGCAATAAGGTTTTACTTTGCCAAATTATAGTTAATTCTGCTTCGCTTAGCGTGATAATACCCTTAGCAGGGTCGCCTATTACAAAACTACTACCATTTAAGCCATAACATACTACGTAATGCTGTAAATTACCTTCCATTAAAACATGTAAGATACAAGGTTCATTTAAAGCTTTCAAATTAGGAATATCGGCTTCAAATGCTTCGGTGGTAAAATTTAATTTATTGGCGCATTGATATAAACCCAACAAGGTAGTTCCCGAAGTGTTTGTACCACTAAGTTCACGGAGTTTTTCTAGTGTATTTGTGCCCTTGTAATATTGAATTAATGAAAGTAAACAAGCTACACCACAATCGGTTTGATCTTGTTGCAGCGTAAATGTTTTTTTTAAGGATGGTAGATTGAGCATCTTACAAATATTTAACAATGGCTTCTATTTTTGTCTCGCCATGATATTCCTTTACCAATTTGTGTTGGGCATTGTAAATAAAAACAGCGGGTACACTTGTTTTCCCAAACCACTCATGAAATTCGTATTTTGGATCCTGTAAAAAAGTAATAATGGGATAATTTAAGCGATATTGTTGAGCAAATTTTTTGATCTCTGCTATTGTATTAAAGCTTACCATTACAATTTGGGTGTCTTTAAAAAGAGCTATATTCTTGCTTATTTCTTTGGCCTCGTACTGGCAATGTTCGCAATCTGCATTGAAATAAAAAATACAAACAGGATTGTTTTTTGTGATAAAATTATTACTGGTGGCAATACTATCTAAATTGTAAAAGGTAAAGTTGGGTAAGGTTTGTTTGGTTACTGTTGTTACTTGGTTTTGCTTTCTGGTTTTTACAATATGGTAAACCATATAGATGCTACCATAAACGAATAGGGCGATGATATTAATTAAAATAATTTTTCGCTTTGTCATATTTTAGGCATTAGGATTTAGATTAAGAGTAACAAACATTATCAATATAACCCACATAATTAATGCAGGCACATAACTGCCTAAAACCATATTTAAACCTTTTTCATAACTTTTTGCACCGAATTTATATACTAAATATCCTAATAAAAAAATGTAACCTAATTCGAATAGGCTGATGGCTTGCAGTGGGTAAAGCCATATTAAATTGATGCTTTTAACATTAAATAGGTTTAGAGCAGAAAGTGGGCTGAAGGCTTGTATATCTTGCAATACGTAAGATTTTTGTACAAACAAAAACCAAAACACCTTAATTAACATGGGTATAACAAAAATAATATCTGCCAATAATGCAATTTTAAAGGCATCATTTAATTTTAATCTAATATCGAAGAACATTGAACCCACTAAAAGACAGCAAGCTACCAAAAAGAATTTAATAGCATAAATTAGTGGCAAAACAGCATAACTGACCCATGCCCATTTATTTTGTCCATCGATCATTTCTTCGATCCGTTCATAACTCAATTGCTCTGCATAACTACTATACAAAACGCTATTGGTAATTAAAAATGATTGGATTAAATAGGTAATTGCCATTAGAACTAGGCAATAGCCTATGTATAATCCTGTTGTATTGTATGCTTGTATTTGTTTTAACATAATTTAAGCGCTTTTAATTTGATAAAGAACTTATTCTAGTTTTGATTTATCATAAAACCCTTTTGACAGATAAGGAAGAATTACAGATGCTATATAAATTTAAAGCACTAATATTTGATTAAAAAACTTAGATATACCACGTCTAAAATAGATAAAAAACAATCCTATTAATGTAACTAACCCCAATGTAATAAATAAAAAAAAATAACATTTTATTTATTGGTTTTTGTTGACATTCCTAGTAAGCTAACCGAATATAATTTGATAATAACATTAGCTCTAATAAATTTCCAATTTAATAGAGCTAATCGCTTTTTTTTGTGCTTGGTAATTAAAAATAAATATTATTAATACTGCATAAAAAGCGATAGTAATACCCCTTACGACATACCTATTTTGCGTAAATTCTTCTACAAATAAATTTAGTAAGCCGAATGATATGATTTCTATAATAAGGAATGTTCTTTTAGTCATAATACATTTAATGTAAATTTAATTCTGCGCATTTCTAGGGTAATAGATTAATAGGCTCTTTATTGTTTGCAGAGTTTCTTGAGAAATTTGTTGTTATAAATTTGCGATTTATTTTTTACTACAACAGCCATTAGTTATAATTTTATTTTTATTGAACCCTATAAAAGCTTATGTACCCTAAAGACATTATAACTTCTTATCTGACTTAATTTTCCGTTGGAGTATTAGAATTATTAATATTAAAAAGGAATATCCAACTGTAATCAAGTAATCGATCTTTGTTTCATTATTTATTGTTAGACCTCTGTATGCAGAAATCAATAGTAATAACCCAGTAATTACGAATAAGAATTTTATAAATGATTTCATTTGAACATTATTAGAGATTAATGATGAGCTTTTTTTCTAAAGGAAAAAAATGTAGAAAAGCCCTAGAATAATTACGATCTTATTCTAGAGCTATTCAAAAAATTAACTTAATGCTTTATAAGCAGTATACGCAAGACAGCCAAGGACAACGCCTGTCATAACTCCGCCCGCAACTGGATTTATTGCATATATTCCTAACATAGCGCCAGCTCTTACTGCGCTAACTCCCCAACAGAAGCCACTAAGAAAGCCTCCTCCGGTAGTATTTTCTAATTGTTCAATTGTTAATGTTTTCATTTTTTCAAAATTTAACTATAATAAAAATCCTGCAACACATGCAGGTCCTGTAGCACCCGCTAGAGCAGCAAAGACACCCGTAAACAAAAGCGCGAATGTGGCTCCGCACATTGCTCCAGTAAACCATCTACTTTGTGGCGTGTCCGCCCCCCTTGCTCCTCCCTCAATCATTTCCATTTCTTTTAAATTTAATGTTTTCATTTTAAATTAAGTTAAAAAATAAACCTACTCTCTTTAAGATTTTCGGTAAACTCTTGCTGTTGGCCAAACATTAAACCAAATATATAGTTGATTTTTAAAGAAAAATAAACTTTTATCCTACATTTTTTGTAGGGTAAATTATTTCTAAAATAAAACTTATTTACAATAATAAATTTATTGCAATAAAAGATATTTAAAAGGGAAATGTGTTAAATTTATTAAAACTATGCTTAATAAAATGTTTCTAAAATTAAATGCATCGATAATTATCTTCAATTAAAATTTTATTGAGATGAGAAAATTGAGATAATACTACAAAAGCACAACGAAAAACTATACAATACCCACTTTTTAGGCATGAAATGTGCTGCCGAAATAAAGCGTATAAATTACATTTCTAAAATTTTCCTTATTTTAGAATATCTAAATTAACCAACATGAAAACAGCAACTGGAAAAGTAATCAAAGCTATTAGGAAACACTTCAATTACAAGCAAGAATTTGTAGCAGGTAAGTTAAACATCACGATTGACACATTAGCCAACATAGAAAATGGCAGAACAGGTTTAGATATCGAAAAGCTATATCTGATATCGAAATTATTTGCAATACACTCTGGTATTATTTTGGATTTAATTTTGGAAATACACGAAACGAAAGAAGATTATTGGCTAAATAAGACATTAATAAGATTAAAAACACCGCCTATCAATTATGATTTGATGGGTTAACCTACTTCTTCAAACCTTTATTAATCGTTTTCAGCAACTGTATTTTAAAATAAAGTATAGCTATAAATATTGCTGCAAAAAAGGCAACGATTAGTAGGCTATTATTTTTAAATGCCCAAACCATGCCTATAACCGATAGGATGAGCATTAGATTATAAAATACGTTTAGTGCAATCTTTTTGCCCATTCACTAATTAGTAAACAGGCATATTTGGATCAAACGCTTCTTGCCAGGCTAAAATTCCGCCTTTGAGGTTATATAAATTATCAAACCCATGCAATTGCTCTAGCTGCATAATGGCTGCGGCACTTCGTTTTCCGCTTCGGCACTGTACAATAACAGGTTTATCTGTCGCTATTTTATCAGTTTCGATTAAAATACCACCTAAAGGGATATTTTCTCCATCAAGATTTGAGGTTTCATACTCAAAGGTTTCTCTAACATCAATAAGCTGGAAATCTTCTTTATTGTCAATTTTTTGTTTTAATTCTTGTACTGAAATCTCTTTCATTATTAAAAAATTTAATGTTTGTACAAATGTACATTATTAAATAAAAAAATTCAGCTACAATGTTATTTCATAAAATTATAGGCAACTATTTTTTTGTTAGCATCTTTGTAAAACAATACATTATCAATTTCATCGAATAGATAATCTGGCTCTTTATCATCTATAACTACTTTACCTTCTACCTTGCCAGTAATTTTGTTAACACGCACCAAGCCAATACCATTATCTCCCAAGTTTTTTACTCTGGTAAGCATTAAAATATAGTTTTTAGCATTATCACTCGCTTTAAAGC
>JAYULE010000219.1:0-5866 GCA_043763845.1 Sphingobacteriales bacterium | reverse complement strand
GCCCTGCACATTCCACTTGCCCCACTGCGCGGCCAGCGTCTGGTATTTTGCCAGAATAGTCTGTTGCGTAGCGTTTTTCAACGGGCTGCTGTGGCTGTCGGCGTAGGCAAAACCGGCATCCAGCGAGGAGAAGGCCAGCCCGTCCTGCGCCCGAATCGGTCGGTTGCCAGTAACCAAAACAAAAAGCAGGAATGCCGTTTTATACATCGTTGCGTACTGGTCAGAAACTTCTTTAACCGCCGATAGCGGGTTTCCCCGCCGGGCGTTTATCGGCCACACGGTTGCTTTCTCGTCAATCCCGAAACGGCCACCTGACCCAGCACGAAACCAGCCACTACGCTGACAATCAGTTCTTTCAAACCGAAAATGGGAATAAACCGGGTCCGTTTCGGCGTAATCTCGAACACACCCCGCGCCGTGGCATACATCCCGCCACCACCACCGCCGCCGCCACCACCGCCATCGGGACAATTTTGTATCAATTTTCCAACTGTAATTAAGTTTTGGGCCTCGGCAGTAACAAGTGTATTTTGTAAATTTTTACCTTGGGCAAATGCCTTGTTAGAAACAAAACCATTAATAATATCGGCTTGGGTAATTGTATAAGTGTTAAGGGCAGTTAAAGTTCCAGATTTGCCAGGCGCTAAGGTTAATGGCGATATAGGCTGGTTAACTAAATTAATTTTGAGGTCGTTTATTAATATACTAAAAACATCAACAGTACCTTTATTGGTAACTGTAAAAATATATTGTACTTTGTCTCCCTCATCTACAATACAATTGCCGTTTAAATCAATAATAATGCTGCTTTTAATTAATTCGATTTTTAAAATAGGGAAAATAACAATTGCGCTAGATGTATCTGTTACTACCGTGTTTGTAATGGGTTCTAAAGCAGTAACCGTTGCGGTATTTGATACTTTGCCTGCTAAAACATCGGCTGCAGTTATAACATATTTTTTAGGTACAACAGTTATTGTTCCTGTTTCGGCTGGTTTGAGTAAGTTAGGAAGAGCAGGAGTTTTTAACCCAATTTTCAGATCATTAACAATTGCATTTTCAATATCAACATTTCCAGTATTTTTAGTAGAAAAAGTATAAGTTATAGTTTCACCAGCTTGTGCTAAGCCATCATTATTAATATCGTTAAAATTAGGAGTTTTATTTAAGGTTATAGATGGAGAAAAAGCTGTATAAACGGTTGCGCTTATAGGATTAGAATAAACGCCATCCAAAGTTTTTAAACGATAGGTATAAGTATAATAACTTGGCAGTTTTATACTATCAGGTAATATAAATGTTATTTCGCCATTGGTTAGGTTTACTACTAAATCTTTTACATTTAATGGTGTTTCTAAAGTTTCAAAAGTAACTGGTAATTTGTCAATTAAATTATCATTAGCTAATATATTTAAGGTAACGGATGAGGTATTTCTGGCTTCTTCAGCATTTAAAACCCGAACATCATTAACCCCTACTGGTTTTGCCTTCAATTGTATTACGGCTTGTGTTTCAATTTCTTTTCTTGTAGTATCGTTAAATAAATAATTAGTATCGTTTACTAAATCTAAGAAGTCTAATAATAAAATTGATTTTTTCTTATTCCAATGTTTTACATCGTCGTCCTTATCATTATTTAACGGTTTTAAAATAAATGATTTTACTTTATTAAAAGGATGAGGTAAATTATTTAAGCTATTAATAAAATTTACAGACAATGAATTTTCTAAATCATTTATTTTAAAAATATAATTAGTATATAATTTGGTTGCATAAATTTTATTTGAGACTGTTACATTTAAAATAGTTGCAATAAAAAGCAAAAATAATGTGCAATGTTTTTTCATAAATTATAAAGTAATTTTCTATTCAAATATTTTCACTAAAAAAATAAAAGTAAAACATCCTAATATAATAAACTATTAATTTTAATATTAAATTATATAAAATTAATAGTAAATTATGTAACATTAATTTAATATGCAGCAAAAAATACACAAATTAAAATCACAGTAATAACGTTTAACTGTTGTTTATAATAAGAAAAATAGTGGCTAAAAAAATTAAATAATTATAGCGGTGTTAAAAAAACATAAACAATACTGGAATTAGACCTAAACAAGAAAGAAATTTACTTAATTTATTATTTATTTTTTTCTGGTTTGTAAACAATATCTATTGCATTTACAACCTTATTTTTCAACAATGCCAAATCAATAACATCTAACATGTTGGTAACGTAATGAAATCGGAGATCTTTAATATACGTTTCGTTAATTTCTTTGATATCTTTTTCATTAGATTTTGATAAAATGATATCTTTAATATTGGCTCGTTTTGCGGCTAATATTTTTTCTTTTATCCCGCCAACGGGTAACACCTTACCACGTAGGGTAATTTCGCCTGTCATGGCAAGTTTTTCTTTTACTTGCCTTTGCGTAAAGGCCGATACCAATGCCGATAACATGGTTATCCCTGCCGATGGGCCATCTTTTGGGGTAGCGCCAGCGGGTACGTGTATGTGTAAATCCCATTGATCAATCACACGGTAATCAATACCTAAAGCTTGGGCGTGGGCTCTAATATAAGCCATTGCAATCACAGCCGATTCTTTCATCACATCACCCAAATTGCCAGTTAAGGTCATTTTACCTTTGCCAGGGCTTAGGCTTGCTTCTATAAATAAAATATCGCCCCCTACTTGGGTCCAAGCTAGGCCAGTAATTACGCCAGCAACATCGTTACCTTCATAAAAATCTTTATCGTAATATGGTGCTCCTAAAGTAGTTAAAACATCTTGATTGGTAAAAGTGGGGTTGTAAGCAACTTCCATAGCAATTTTTGTGGCTGCACCACGCACCAAGCTGCCAATGGTTTTCTCTAATCCACGTACGCCCGATTCGCGAGTGTAATCTTCAATAACTTTCTCGATTATGGCTGGTTTTAATACTATATCTTTTGCTTTTAAACCATGTTGTTCTTTTTGTTTAGGCAGTAAATGTTTTTTGGCAATCTCTATTTTTTCTTCGATGGTATAACCGTTTACTTCAATAATTTCCATCCTATCTAACAAAGCAGGTTGTATATTGCTTAAGCTATTTGCTGTTGCAATAAACATGATGTTAGATAAATCGTAATCAAGCTCTACAAAATGATCGGCAAATGCACTGTTTTGCTCGGGGTCTAAAACTTCTAGCAAAGCCGATGAGGGGTCGCCCCTATGGTCGTTACCTACTTTATCAATTTCATCTAAAACAAAAACCGGGTTTGATGTACCTGCTTTTTTTACCGACTGTATAATTTTACCCGGCATTGCACCAATGTAGGTTTTTCGGTGTCCTCGTATTTCGGCCTCGTCTCGCACACCGCCCAAAGCAATACGTACATATTTGCGCCCTAATGCTTTAGCTATTGATTTACCAAGCGATGTTTTACCCACACCTGGAGGGCCAACCAAACATAAAATTGGTGCTTTCATGTTTTGTTTAAGTTTTAAAACAGATAGGTATTCTATAATCCGTTTTTTAACTTTATCCATCCCATGATGGTCTTTGTCTAAAATTTTTTGTGCTCTGTTTAAATCAAAATTATCTTTGCTGTATTGTTGCCAAGGCAGTTCTACCAAAACTTCTAAATAATTTATTAATACCGAGTAATCGGCCGCAGCCGGATTCATGCGGGCTAACTTATCAACCTCTTTTAAAAAATGTTCTTTAGTATCTTTACTCCATTTTTTAGTGTTCGCTCTTTTGCGCAAACTATCAATTTCCATATCGGGCGAGTTTCCGCCTAGCTCTTCCTGTATGGTTTTTATTTGTTGATTTAAGAAATAATCGCGTTGTTGCTTGTCTAAATCAACTTTTACACGGTTTTGTATTTGATTTTTAAGTTCTAATAATTGCAATTCGGTACTTAAATGCACCAAAACCATACTTGCTCGCTCACGCAGGTTGGGTTGCTCTAATAGCAATTGTTTATCGGCCACAGCCGCATTCATATTTGATGATATAAAGTTGATTAAAAACGGGGTGCTATCAATGTTTTTTATAGCTATTGCAGCATCGGAGGGTATGTTTGGCGAGTATTGTATAATTTGTATAGCCAATTCTTTAACCGATGAAACTAAGGCTTTAAACTCTTTATCCATTTTTGGGCGCACCTCTTCAAACTTAGAAACAGCAGCTTTTATATATGGTTCTGATTGTACTTCGGCATCTAAACTAAACCTACTTTTGCCTTGAATAATAACGGTGGTATTGCCATCGGGCATCTGCAACATTTTTATTATTACAGCTACCGTACCAACTTTATTTAATTGGCTAAAATTTGGATCTTCCAAATTAATATCGTTTTGGGCAACCACGCCAATTATTTTTTTACCACGGTAGGCATCTTTTATTAAACGGATAGATTTATCGCGGCCAACCGTTATAGGTATTACAACGCCAGGAAATAAAACGGTGTTACGTAAAGGCAGTATAGAAAGTATTTCGGGTGTTTGCTCGTTATTCATTTCCTCTTCGTCTTGGGGCGACATTAAAGGAAAAAATTCTGTGTCTTCGTTTATCAATGCTGGTGCTGTATTAAAGTCGAATGGGTTGAAAATGCTCATATTTTATTGTTGGGATTAAAAACGCCATAATGACAGAATTTTTAACCATATTGTTATCTTTTTATTAAACAACACACTATTGCCAATCTTGTGCCAAGGTAATTTAAGTAAAATTTTAATGCTTTATATTGTTATTTGTTGATGTTTGTTAGCTAAAGTATGTTATAAAGTCAGTTAAAAAAATAAATATTAAAATGATGCGTTAACTATAAGCAATACTATATTTGGCGATTGTAACAATTATATAATCAATGAAAAATTTATTTTTTAGTTTCCTATTTTTCTCGGCATTTTCAAATGTGCTTTTTGCACAAGATTCGTACACTAGGTTAGGCCAGAAAGCACTAATGGAAGGGGAATTTACAACTGCGGCTTCGTATTTTGAAAAAGCGTGTATTGAAAATAATAGCGATATGAATGCACTTTGGTTTATGGGTTACTCTTATTACCATGCAAATCAGTATGCAAAATGTGTTTCGGCTTTCGATAAATTGATAGCTTTAAAACCAAGCGAAACTGTAGCTTACTATTACCGTGGGAAAGCAAAAACTGTAATTTATATTGGCTTAAGCAACCAAATGGCTATTGAAAAAGAAAAATTAATTAAAGGTGCTATTAAAGATTTTTCGACTGGTATTGATATGAGCCCTAACGATTTAAAATTTTACCAAAACAGAGGATTAGTATATTTGGATTTAGGATATTTTAAAAATCAAAAATTGCCTAATATTTACAATAAAACCGAAGCTATTGCGGCTACTAATTTAGCTTTAAAAGATTTTCAAAAAGTATTGGTTTACAATAACAGCCGAGCCGATATTCAAGCCTTAATTGATAAAGCAAAACAATTTTTAGTTGATGTACAGTAATTTTGTTCCATTAAAATTCTCCTTTTACTTTATAAACTTCGGCATCCCAAAACAATAATTTTTGTTTTTTCTCAATTTCGTAAGCCTTTTGTGGATAATATTTTAGGTTTTCCCAACTTTTAAAAAGGTAGTTACTTTGCTGATTAATAATATTTATGAAAGTAGGCTTTTGGTTTTGCAAATAAATTGTGATGCGTTGCGTTTTTAAATTTTTGTTTTTTGCGGTGTAACCAATTTTTGTTGCCGTACTATCTTTGTGGTAACTATATTCAAAAGCAGTTTTATTTATATCAGATTCGGTAAATAGCGATAATTCGGATGCCCAATTATTAATTTTCAGTTGCTTATTTTCTGATTGATTGTTGTGCCAAACAGTTTTTATAAC
>JAYULE010000218.1:0-5944 GCA_043763845.1 Sphingobacteriales bacterium | reverse complement strand
TCTAAATTTAAAACCGAAAAACCATCGGCTAGTAAACTTTGTACCAAGTTTGTACCAATGAAGCCCGAACCACCTGTAACTAGTATTTTTTTCATAAGGTATGTTAATTTCTATTTAATTCTTTATTGAATAAATCTAAAAGGCTTTTTCTTATTTTTTCAGAAGTAAAATTTTCTAAAAAAAACCGTCTTGCATTTAGCGATAATTTATTCCAATATAATTTATCAGATTTAAGTTTTAATATGGCTTTCTTAATTTGGGTTGGTGATTTGATGTCTACTAAAATACCATTGTTACCTTCTTTTATCAAATCGGGTATGGAAGCATGTTTTGTTGAAATTACAGGAACGCCAGCGTTTAAAGCTTCAATAATAGAAACTGGTTGCGCTTCTTGAGGAAAGTAAGTAGGAAGAATAAATACGTGTGATTGTAGATAAAACTTTTTAAGTAAAACTCTATCGTTAATTTTACCATGTATTACTACGTGTTTTTCCAAATCATTTTGGCTAAGCAGGTTTTTAAAATCTATTAGCTGCTCATTGCTTAACCATTCGCCTACAAAGTGTACTGTAATACTATGCCTTTCTTTAGCATCCATAGATTTCAGTGCTTCGAACAAATCCATATAGCCTTTAGTAGGCGACATATTGCTGATATAACAAATTATAAAACTGTCACTTTTATTTTTTATAGACATGGCAGTTGTAACTTCCTCATGAGTACAAGTTACTTTATCATCAACTGAATTTCTAATAATTGCACATTTATCCTCACCTAAATTATCTATACAACGTTTTTTTAAGATTTCGCTGGTAAATATGGCTGTGGTAATTCTACTAGCATAAGCCTTTGTTAATTGTGAATGCCAACCTCTTTTAAAAACTATATCGTAATTACCGTTTTGGATGTTGATAACTAAGCTTTTTATGTTATTATTTAATAATTTAACAATAATAGTATCGCGTATATGGCCCAGCGAAGAACTTGAAGGTGTTAAATAGCATAAACTGAACTGATTACTGCGAGTTAAAAAATAAACTTTTTTAAAAACTAAAATAAAATTAATTAACGTTTTTAAATAATAGGAAATTGATGATAACTTAAAACTTGGCGGTGCTAAAATACCAATAGACATATTTATGGCAGTTACATCGTAAATGGGTTCCAGCAAATCGTTAACGTATTGGGTTATTACTCGCTCACCCGAACTGTAGGGAGGTGGAAACAAGCCTACAATTAATATTTTTTTGTTTTTTGTATTGTGCATAATACTCATATTATTATAAATTTTCAATCATTTTAAGAATACGAGCAGGGTTACCAACTATTACACAATTTGGTGGGAAGTCTTTTGTAACCACAGAGCCAGCACCAATAAAAACATTATCTCCTATTTTAACACTACCTAATATACAAGTATGAGCACCAATATCTACGCAATTTCCAATTATTGGGCAATTGCTTATTCCGGTTATAACATATTTATTCCCTATAGTTATACAATGTCTTAACACACAGTTTTCGCCAATTACAGTACCTGGGTTTATCACTAAAGATTGTCCATGAAATAGCTGCAACCCCTTACCAATCTTTAATGTTGCAGGTATTTCAATACCCAATATCCAAATAATGAAAATACGGTAATAAACTAAGTACCAAAAAAAAAGCACTTTAGTTATTATGCTTGATTGAAAGAATGAAGCCAATCTAAAATTTAGCATCACAAATTGACCCTTAAAATTATTAGAATTCCTTGCCCAATCTTGAAAAATATCAACCTTAACCATCTTATCCTTTTTTTATTTTACCCGACAATAATGCTGAAATTAAATGTTTTCTATTATAAAAATACGTACCAATTTTAGTACGTGATATGTCTTTTTTAAATAGTGCCCAAAAATACCAAAATTGTGTTTTTATACCTCGGTTATTGTACTTAGCTACTGACTTAAAAAACTCTTTATAGGTTTTTTTATAATTGACATCACTTGTACCAACCGTTCTAAAATTTGAAAGCCATTTATCAATATGGTAAAAAGACACTTTTTTTGCTATTGCCCGATGAAGCAATTCTGCATCCATTGTATATTTATACTCTTCCGAAAAAACACCTATTTCTTCGTAAACTTTTTTGGATACAAAAACAGATGGATGATAAATAGACATATATTTCCAAATACTAGAATATTCCGAAATGCGAATATGACTACTATCATCATCAAAATATCTAATATTACCATAATATATACCAGGCTTTTTTAAGTTTGCTAAATAATAATCAACTACTTCTGCTATACAATTATCTGTATAAAAATCGTCGGAATTCAAAATACCAATTAACTCGCCTTTTGCCAATGCAATTCCCTTGTTAAACGCATCGCTTATACCTCTATCTTTTTCTGAAACCAAAACATTAACCACATCTCGGTTCTGCTCTATAATTTTTAAGGTGTTATCTGTTGATTTACCATCAATTATAATATATTCTATATTACTGTAAGCTTGTTTTTTAATGCTGTTGATGCATTCTTGAAGATAGTGCTCACCATTAAATACTATAGTAATGATGCTAATTAAGGGAAGTCTTGAATAATCCATCATCGTACATTATATGAATTATTATTAATTCGTCGGACTTTATTTGAATTAATATATTTAAACCTTACAAATAAAACCAATGAAATAAAAAACGTAATGCCGTAGACTCTTGTAACAAAGAATAGGCTATGAAAAGGTGAAAACAATAGAAATCCAAATATTAAAAAAAATAAAACTTGCGCTGAGTGTGATTGATTCAAATATTTTCTTGTATGAAACATCAAAGACCCTAACAAAATTAGAACAACAAATGAACCTACAATACCAAAATCAATAGCAAAATCTCTTACAAAACTAGCCCATACATTATACTTTATATCATAATTGAGATATAATTTATCAATTTCATCATGTGTTTTCATCCAATCTATGATTTTTAATCTATCCAAAAAATTAAAATTATAAAATCCATAAGTCCGGAAATTTATTTTGTGAAATTCATCGATAAATATACTTAGATAATAAACATTACCACCTGTGTAATCATAAAATGTATTAATAAAAACAATGATTATAATGCCAATGTTATAAGGGATTCTAGATAAGTAAAATAGGACATCACTATTAATGTGTTGTATTTTAGATAGGGCGGTTACCAATTGATCATTGTCTTTACCTGTTCGTAATACACCGTATAAAGAACCCAATATAGCAACTAAAATAAATAAAAATAAAAATTTCATTAAACTTTTAATGTAAGATTTTTTTATAGACTCAAATTTTTTGAATAAAAAAATAGCGCCATACACAGATCCAAAAACTAAAAAGTTAACCCGCCCACCGTTAATTGGTATAAAAGCAATACATGACAGAAGTACTAAAATATTAATTACTTTTTTATTTTTTAAATTATTGAAATTTACAACAATAAAAGAAAAAAGAATTAATGGGAATAAATATGAAAATAGAGTCTCTTGAAAACCATTTTGAAAATTTTCTTGAAACCCTTCGCGAATTTGAGACAAGTCTTTTCCAAGGTTTCCTAAATTACTTGAAAATTGGATCAATACTGTTAGAAAACCTATTAATGATGGTATAAGATAATTTCTATTTTTTTTTACCCCAAATGGTTCATTGTATACTAAGTATTTGCTGGTGATAGAGAAACTAACATAAAGACTAAATGCAAAAAAAACAGGCATTAGGTAAACAATTGGATTTACAGGTTGATTAAAAAACCATGAAAAACTCCAATAAATGATGAAAATAAATACCCACAAAAAAAGTGGAAAAAATATTTCTCTAATATTAAATATTGCCTTAATAAAATTCATAGTTTGCTTAAAAAGCTATTCAATTCCATTCTTTCAAATACTTCCAATTTACCTCCTGCGGTACAGTTATATATATTTCTATTAAACGCTGTAAAAGTTTCTCTAGCTAAACTATATGCGTATTCACTAGCCACTAAATCTGGTAATTGCCATTGTACTCCACCCGCAAAGTAATTAGGGTCAAAATGAGATTCATCCTTTTCGCCCGAAATAACGGTTTTGTTTGCTGGTCCACTTTGCGCAAAATTATGATCACAACCAACTAGTGCAACTTCCTGAAACCCCATGTGAAATGCTAACTGCAAAGCAACAGTAGTAACTGTTGCCCCTTGCCAGATACTAAAGGATACATCCCTTGCGAATTTCACTTGTTGGTCGGAATGTAAAAAAGTTACATTTTTTCTTGATTTTATTTCTTTCGTAGAATGTGAATCTAAAAATAAGGGTATATCTGTACTATTAAAAAAATCTTTATTCTGTTCTATCACAAATGAATTTACTGATACTATTGCATTTGGCCTATAATCACTTTTATCAAATAATAAATTTATTTTGTTGAGACCAAAGGTATATATGCCTTCTAATAAACTTAAATCTGTTTTTAACAGGCTTGGACCGTTGCAAAGTATAACTGCTTTTTCACCTAGATGGGAATTAAATATTTTTTTTAAATGTGCTCTAGAAATCCAAGACAAAGGATTTAAATCCCATTTTAATCTTTCTGAGACGTTCTTTGCAGCCTGTCGGTATGGATTTATAGTAGGTGACTTTTTCAGTATTGGGTTATCTAAATCATTCATAGCATTATTTAAAACAAAGTGAAATTATAAAATATGTAATAGCAATTGTGAAAGGTAAAAAGGTAGTGTTTTTTTCGAAATCCCAAAAATTCACATTCATAGATTGGTATGAATTTTTTGCTGCATACCAAGCATAAAAACCTAAATAACCTGCTAACATACCCACGGGTATGGCATAAATACCCATAGAGGATACGAGTAATAGCGACACTGAAATATAAATTATGCCCGATACACCATCGGCAATGTGTGATATTACATGATTGGTAGATAAATAAACCTGTATGTGCATGGCGCCAAAACGGTGAGCAAAAAAAGCCAAGCTTAACAATGCCCAAAGCATGGGCGTAACAAATTGTACATCGCTCCCAATAATATGTAAAAAACTATTAGAAAAAATACCAATGGTAATTACACCAATTAAAAATACTGAGTGGCTTAACAGCATTCCTCTTTTTACCGTTTTTATGAGCGTTAATAAATCGTTTTTAGCCCTTAACATTGCTAAAAGAGGCAACTTGCTGTAAAAGGGTGCCATAGAAATATCACGTATTTGTGAGATGATTCGGAGTGCTAATAAATAGGCGGCAACATCGGCAGTACTACCCACTTGGGCGTAAATTATTCCGGTAGCATTTGTTAAGCCAATAGACATTAAACCCGATATACCGCTGCGCCAGGCGGGTGGCCATATTTTACTAAATAATGTTTTGTTAAAGGATAAGGGTTTGGCAACTTTTAAGTAAAAACCATTATCGGTTGTTTTGCACAAGTAGTAATCTCGGTAGGTTACTACCAAAACCCATAGTTGGTTAACCAAAATAAGATTTAACAACGTAGGTGCAAAAAGTAACACTAAAATACTGCAAATAATACTACCTAATGAGGTTAGGGTTTCTACCCTGCGAACCAGAGCTATTTTAAAAAGGCCTTCCAAAAAATTCATGTACAGCCTGCCATAAAAACTAATGCAAGACACTACTAGTACAATTGCCCAGCTGTACCAAGCTTCTGTAATGTTACTGGCCTGTTGCGTGGGCTTGTACATTACCCAAGTACCCGCTACACTCATAATTACAAATATAATTAGGGTTAAACGCAGGTATATGTATTTCATATTGGCCACAATATCATTCAATAAGGGCAAATTGGGTTCGCCATCTGATTGTACGGTAGTATTATTTTTGCCTGTATAAACAACAATTTCGCTTACGCCCTTAAAAGCGTAAGAAATTATACGGGAGAAAGTTTGGCGAAAACCAAAATCGGCCA
>JAYULE010000217.1:0-5969 GCA_043763845.1 Sphingobacteriales bacterium | reverse complement strand
TATTGAGGTACCGCCTCTAAACACTTCGTATCCAGTTACGCCAACGTTGTCGGTAGATGCCACCCAGTTTAAGGTAAAGCTAGTCGAAGTAATTGCTGCAGTAGATAAAGATGTTGGTACTGTTGGTGCTTGGGTGTCGCTTGGTGAGTTGTTTGAGAATGCTATTTCGGCAACTTGTGTGTAACCACTACCGTTATTAGCTGTAAATACCAATTGGTAATAACTAAATGGTGTTGTGTTGCTAAAAGTATACTCGTTCATAGAGGTTATTGTAACCCAAGTTTGGTTGGTTCGAGTGTCAAGGGTTGTCCAATTTGTGTTATTGTTTGAGCCTTGAATAGTCCATGTTTTTAGGTCCCTTATACCATTATCATCGTTGGTTGAAATAATGCTGTAAGTATTCATTGCTACACTACTACCGTATTGAATTTTCCACCAACCCGATGTGCTAGGTTGAGACCATTTGGTAAAACTATTACCATCGGCTGCATTTGATGCCGGTTCATTCCAGTCCGAGGCAACACTTGAGGTTACACTTAAAATTGTAGGGGGTACAGGCGGAGTTGTTGTAAAGGCCGATTCAAAAGCTCCAATATCAGGCAAACCAACAAGTGGCGAGTCATCGTATCCACCTGTACTAACTCCACCATTTATGGCATTTATTGCTGTTGATTTTAAGTTATAATTCCCCACACTAGGGTTTACAAACAAGTTGTTTAAATTTGGCCCAAAAGCATTAAATATATTAGATTTAAAATCTGCAGTAACTAAATTATCAGCCCTAATATTCAAGTTCTGGCTCATAATGTTGTTGTAAATTTTAATATTAGCGCTTAAGGTGGCACCTTCAATAGGTCGGGCAGCACCTCCAAGTGCTAAAAGTACGTTATTGTACACATTAATGTCTTTTACACTATTAAGTAAAATTGGCGCTGGTAGGTTGTATATTACGTTATGGTCTAAGGTATATTTACTTTCATTAATATTAGGACCTGCACCGTAATCTAAATAAATACCGTGTACCATGGTGCCAATTACTGGTTTTGTAGTGTAAATTGTGTTATGGTCTATTCTTATCCATTGCCCATCGCGACCAGCTTCATCAATTGCACCGCTATCGCCGCTTCTGCGCATAAAATCGTATATGGTATTGTGGTGTATACGGTAAACATCCCTTACATTCACGTTGCTGTTTTGAGAATACATAAAATTTATTCCCATTACAGTAGTGTTAAAAATAGTGTTAAAAGCTATTTCTGCATCTTGACAAATAAAACTTGTATTAAGCGCACTAGCGTTTGAACACATGTAATTTGCGTCTCTTATGGTGTTGTTCAGCACTTTAATGCCAAAACCCTGTATGCTTAATGCCGATGTTGCGCTGTATTGCAGGGTACAATTTTTAATTACATTGTTTCTGCCACCAACCACAATACCCGTCCAAGAAAAATGTTGATCTTGCCAATTACCAGTCATATCGGTTTGGTGAGACATATATTGGGCATTTATGCCATCAATGGTTATGTTTTGGGCATCCTCGGCAATACTTCTGTTTGTAACCGCTCCCAAATCTGTGGTGATGGAACAACCAAAAAGATTGAAGCCCTTGATGGTGTAATTTGATTTGTTACTGCCCAAAGGTTGAAAAGCAAAATATCTTCGTTTAGCTTCTACAACATTTGTACCCGAACCTGTTGAATTAGGTACTAAAGCATTGGGTGTTTTAACAAAAAGCGTTGTTCCGTTTTTCCACCATTCGCCATTACTTAACAAAGCATTTACCCCGCCTGTTGCGTTAACGCCAGTTAGGGTTGGGTCAAACAAAAAATATTCGGTGCCAACACCAACACTCCAGGGTACATTGCCCAAACGCGGAGGTTCATTAAAGTTTACCGTAATTGTTTTTGCAGCTAAGTTGGTTGAGGTAACTGTACCTGTCCAGCCTTGTCCATCATAACCTTCACGGGACAAATTTACCCAAATTTTTGCGCCTACCCATCTTGAGTTAGGTTCGGTAAATTGATCATCGTAAATTATAAAATTATTTCCCGATGCGGTAACAGATTCGGCAACGGCGTTTGTTGGCATAACAATGTCAGCAGAAGTTTGATCAGGCCATCTTGCCAACTCAATCATTTTTTTATCCACAAACAGTTGGTTAGTTCCCCAACCACTCATGTCCCAGTTCATGGTGGTTTGGTAGGTCGATCCTGAGGTTAGCGTCCACGATAACATCAAATCGGTACCATTAATTGTAACTGTTTCGCCGTTATAGGGTTGGTAGGTAACGCCGTTAGATGCAATATCTACCTGTTCGCGATAAGTACCAGTTCTTACATATACAACATCACCTGCTTGTGCTACGCTAGATGCTTTTTGTATAGTTTGAAACGGACTGGCTAATGTGCCAGTATTATTGTTATTCCCACTTGGGGACACATAATAATCGGCTGCATAAGTGCTAATTGCACTTACAACCAGGAATAAAAAAAGTAAAAATTTTTTTTTCATGTTGATTTTTAAATAATTGGTTAAATAATGTGCGCAAGTTTTGGAGCTTGCTTTAGTTGGTTTTGATAATGCAATTTGTAATTAAAATATTACATAATTTACAATTATTTTGGCATATTTTGATACTATTTGGCAAAAATATTAATTACGGCTTTATTTATAAAATAATACTAAATAAGTTGGAAATAATAAAAAAATAAAAAAACCCGTTTAAAATAATTAAACGGGTTTAAACAATATGCTATTTTATTAAAAAGTATACCTTATACTTAAAGCGGGCTCTATACCTAATAAACTCCCGTTTAAAAGCTCTAACCGAGGATGTAAGTCGGCAGTAAGCGAAATAGGTACTTCTGGTATTAGCCACTCTACACCCAAAATAGCATCGGCACCTAACATTAAGCCGCCATTGTTATTATTGTTTTTAGATATGCCACCAACGTGTGCACCTAACCCGTAAAACCATTTAAAATTCTCAATATCAAAAGCATCGGCATGGCGTTGGTAAAAGCCAGTTACTACAAAAGCTCCCGAACCAATTCCTAAAATACCTTCAACGGCATCTTGTTCGCCAATAAAATGTTTTATAGTTATGCCATTTTGGAATGTGCCAGCCCGCAAACCTATACCTGTGCCATAATCTTGTGCTTTAACCGAGTATGAAATGAAAAAAATTGCAAGTGCAATAAGAGGGTATTTAAAAAAAGAATTTTGCATAAAAAGCTGTTTATTTTGTTTGATTTATGGTTAACGTATAAAATTTGTTAATCTTATAGATTTTGGTTCAAAATTATATAATTTAAAACCGCTAAAACATTTTACCAATAGCATACAGAGGCCAGTTGGTAAACCAATCTTCGGCTCTAAACGGGCTCATTGATGTTCTTACAGCAGTTTCAGTTTCAAATTTTTGTACATACGTTTTTAAACTTTTCGATTTTAAATTTTCTTCCGCTTTAACCTCAATAGGTATAACTTTATTATACTGCTGTATTACAAAATCTATTTCGGCAGTGGCATTTTCGGCTACCCAATAATATAAATCGGTTGTTATTTTTAATTGCTGGCAAACATACTGCTCTGTTAAAGCGCCTTTATATTCGGTTAGAATGTTATTTTTTTCGAGTAAAATTTTGGGGTCTAAATTTGCAATTGCGTTTAACAAACCAATATCAACTAAAAATAATTTAAATGCATCAAAATCTGCGTAAGCATTTAAAGGCATTGTGGGTTTTTGTATCCTGTTTACTTTAAGCACTAAACCAGCATCAACCAACCAGTTTATTGCGGTTTCAAAATCTTTCGCCCTAGCTCCTTTTTTTAACTGGCCATAAATAAATTTACGGTTTTCTTTTGCCAATTGGCTTATTAACGATTGCCAAACCAATTTAATTTTAGGTACAATATCGTTAGGAGCGTGTTTGGCAAAATCGTTTTGGTAACCTATAATTATTTTCTGTTGAATTTGTCTAACAGTATCTAAGTTCTTGTTTTCTATATAGTTTGCTACGGCTTCGGGCATACCCCCAACAAAATAATATATGCGTAATAACTCAACCAGTTTTTGATGGAAAGATGCAATTACCTCCCAATTTTTAAGTACTAAATTATCAACCAGTTTACTATGCCCTAGGTTTATTAAAAACTCTATAAAACTTAATGGGTATAGTTGCAAAAAATCGACTTTACCTACCGGAAAAGATTTGTTTTTTTGCAACGAGATACCCAGTAACGAACCCGCAGCAACTATATAATATTGTGGGGCTTGTTCGTAAAAGTATTTTAAAGCCGTTAGCCCTTTTTCGGCTTCTTGTATTTCATCAAAAATTAGCAAAGTAGTGGCAGCATCTATTTTTTGATTGGTCTCTATTTCAATTACTTCTATAATTCGAGATATATTAAAATCGGGTTTAAAAATATTTTGTACACGTTGGCTACTCTCAAAATTCAAATACACTACTTGTTTAAAGTGTTGCGCCCCAAACTTTTGCATTAACCAAGTTTTGCCTACTTGCCTTGCTCCTTTAATAATCAAAGGTTTTCTATTTATGGCAGTTTTCCAATCAATTAGTTCTTTAATTAACAATCTGTTCATAGTAAATTGTTTACGTGTGTAATTTATTCAAATATAATAAGTATTTACATTTATACGTACGAATAAATGTATTTTGTTACACTTTTACAAATGAATAAATGTAACGAAGCGCATTTTTATGAATGAAAGTTGAATTAAAAAAAGAATATTTTGTGGGAGAAACAAAAAACTAAACCAAATACTTACACACAATTGGCATTCGCCTTCCCATACCAAATGCTTTGGGCGAAACCCGCAAAATTGGTGGGGTTTGGTAACGCTTAAACTCGGCGTTGTTTACTAGGTTTAAAATGCGGCTAACGGTAGCATCGGGGTAACCCAAAGCCATAATTTCTTTGGCACTTTTTGTTTCTTCAATGTAGTGAAACAAAACTTTATCTAGTAAATCGTAATCGGGTAGGCTATCACTGTCTTTTTGGTTGGGGCGTAACTCGGCCGATGGTGGTTTTGAGATCGTATTTTGTGGGATAATTTCTTTGTTACGATTTATAAACTGGCATAATTGATAAACTTGTGTTTTGTAGCAATCGCCAATTACGGCTATGGCACCGCACATATCGCCATACAAAGTTCCATAACCTACAGCGGTTTCGCTTTTGTTTGATGTGTTTAAAAGTACGTAACCCAACTTGTTTGATATGGCCATTAACAACACGCCACGGCTGCGGGCTTGTAGGTTTTCTTCGGCAATGTTTTGGGGAAGGTTGTTAAATGCGGGTTTTAAAATATCCTCAAAAGTTTGGGCAATGCTTGCAATGGGCAAGGTTTTACTTTTGCAGCCTAAGTTTTTTACCAAATCTTCGGCATCTTTTATCGAATGATTGGATGAATGTTTGGAAGGCATTAAAATCGCCAACACATTATCGGCACCTAAAGCATCGGCCGCTAAGGCACATACCAAAGCCGAATCTATACCGCCAGATAAACCTAAAGTTGCTTTTGTAAAGCCCGATTTTTGAAAATAATCTTTAATACCCAACACTAAAGCGTGGTAAATTTGCTCGGTTTGTGTTACGGTAGCATCGGCGAAAACCAAACCCATATCTTCAAAATTAAAAACCTTAACATCTTCTTCAAAATAATTTAACTGGGCCACGGTTTTTCCCGTTTTATCTAAAACTGTTGATCCACCATCAAAAATTAATTCGGTTTGTGCACCCACTTGGTTTACGTAAAATAGGGGCAAATTATATTTTTCGCAGTTTTGTTGTAGTATTGCTTTTCGGTTGCTTTGTTGGTTGTAATTAAAAGGAGAAGCGGCAATGTTTATCATTAAATGGGGTTGTTGTTTTATCAACTCGTCCATAGGGCAGGTGGTATATAATGGGTTATCGCCAAAATTCCACAAATCTTCGCAAACGGT
>JAYULE010000216.1:0-5979 GCA_043763845.1 Sphingobacteriales bacterium | reverse complement strand
TTCAAAACTCTTTTTTAAATGATGTTGTTTTTGATTTTTTATGTATTGATATACTTTTTCTTGTTGCGATTCGCTTACAGAATAGGCAGCATAACCTGTTTGCCAGGAAAATTTTTCGTTGATTAACTCTTCCGAATTGATATAATGGGATGTGCCTCCTTTTGATTGTTTAATAACATCGGCAACCGACTTTTGTGAGTTCAATAAAAACAAACAATGTATATGGTCGGGCATCCCGTTTATTATTCTTGCTTTACAATCCATTTTCGCAAACTCATTGTACATAAAATTATAAATTTTTTGTTCTACGGAAAAGGAAATTAATGGTAATCTTTCTTTTGTTGCCCAAATAGCGTGAATCCAAACCTTGTTTAATGAATGCGACATAATGTATTTATTGATTTTATTATTTTAAACCATTAAAATGGTTGCTGCGTGTTGTTAATTTTTGAAACCCATGGTTAAAACCATGGGCTTTAGGGTGTATTTTTATTTTAAACCATTAAAATGGTTGGTGCGTGTTGTTAATTTTTGAAACCCATGGTTAAAACCATGGGTTGTGGGTTGTTTATTTATTTTAAACCATTAAAATGGTTGATGTGTGGTGTTAATTTTTGAAACCCATGGTTGAAACCATGGGCTGTGGATTTTAAACCATTAAAATGGTTGATGTGTTGTTTTAATTTTAAATTCCCATGGTTAAAACCGTGGGCTGTGGATTGTTTATACTTATATAAACCATTAAAATGGTTTATGTTGTATTAATTTTTTGAACCCCATGGTTAAACCTATGGGCTGATGTGAATTAAAAAAACATGTATAATGGTTGACATGATGTGATAATTTTATAAACCAAGCCCACGGTTTCAACCGTGGGGTATGTATGCGATTTTCGTGTTAAAATGGTTTTAACCATTTACCAATTATACATTTATATTTCAAATAACCATGGTTCAAACCTCATAGCCCGCGGTTTCAACCGTGGGGCTATGTGAATGATTTCCGTTTTAAAATGGTTTTAACCATTTACCAATTGTAGATTTAAATACCCATAGTTTAAACCTCATAGCCCGCGGTTTCAACCGTGAGGCTATGTGAATGATTCCCTTTTTAAAATGGTTTTAACCATTTACCAATTATACATTTAATTTTAAATACCCATGGTTTAAACCACATAGCCCACGGTTTCAACCGTGGGGTTATGTATGTGATTATTGTTTCAAAATGGTTTTAACCATTTACCAATTATGCAATTTATAAATTTTCGCATAAAAATAAAACCACAATTATGATTTTAGCCCACAGATAACGGTTTTAACCATTAAATATGTACGTGATTACCGTTAAAAATGGTTTTACCCACATATCAATTAAACAATATCCGCTTCAACAAACACACAATCCCCATTAAAATAAGTTTGTTCAACCTTTAAATTCATCAAATCCGAATCTAACGGATTACTTTTTACTACAATAAAATCTGCAAAATTCCCATCCTCCAAAGTTCCAGTTTTAGTGTTTTTACTTAACAAAGCAGCGTTTGCGGTGTATAGTTTTAGGGCTTCGGTTACAGAAATGTTTTCATCTTTTGATATCACATTTCCCTCATTATCTTTCCTATAAACGGCAGATTCTATACCTTTAAATGGGTTTATATTTTTTACCACCGGCGCATCCGACGATAGTGCAACCAAAATATTATGTGCCAATACCGATTTTACGGGGTAGCAATTATTTAAATAATCATCATCTAAATATTTTACAAAATTTTTACCCAATTCGCTAATAAAAATTGTTTGCATTGATGTGGCAATATTATACCGTTGCATTGCTTCTAAATGGGTTTTATCGGGCAAACCCAAGTGCTCTATCCGGTTTATAAAACCCGAATGTGCTTGTTGCAATTCCTTATAAACATCCAGCACAAACTCAATGGCATTATCGCCAATAGCGTGTGTGGCAATACTTAACCCCTTTTCTAATGCATCAAAAGCCAGTTTTTTATATTGTTCCCGCTTTAAGCGGAGTACACCTTTATCATTTGTGTTTTTGTATACCCTTTTCAGGGATGCTGTTTTCCCGCTCAATCCACCATCCGAAAAAAACTTTACTGTATTAACTTTAAAATCATTGGATGTATAAAAACTGGGAATTGGATTGGGGGTTTCGCTACCATCGGGTAAAATAATAGGAAATGCATTTAAACGAAAGTTTAGCTGATTTTGTTGGTGCATTTCGTAATAGGTTTCTAGCAAAAGTGGATCAACGGCAGGGTCGGTGGCGGCGGTAATGCCATATTTATGCAGTTGTTGTGTGGCTGCGTTTACCATTGTTTTTAAATCGGCTTTGCTATAAGGCGGTATGTGTTTGGTTATTAAACCCAAGGCTGTTTCGGCAAATTGGCCGTTAGGTTGGCCATCATCGCCTATGTAAATCATCCCGCCAAGGGGCGAAAGGGTATTTTTTGTAATATTACAAATTTCTAATGCCTTACTGTTGCACACCGCAATGTGGGCGCAAGTGCGAATTACATAAATGGGTGTGGTGGTACTAATTTTATCTAAATCTTTTTTGGTGGGAATTTTGCCATCTTTAAAATCGGCTTCGTTAAAACCGCGAGCGGTAATCCATTGGTGGTGTGGGTTTTGTTTAATGTATGTCTCCAGCATTCCCAACATTTCATCTAAACTTTTTACACCCCGCAAATCAAGCATAAAAGTTTTTAGATTGCCAACCTTCCACACGTGTATGTGGGTATCGTTAAAACTGGGCATAATGGTTTTGCCCAACATATTTACAATTTTACTTCCGGGGTTTATAAGAGTTTTTAAATCATCAAAACGGCCAATAGCTTTTATTTTATTGTTTTCAACAAAAAGGCTATCGTATTTCGAATTATCGAAACCGTTATGGAATGATAGGATGTTGGCGTTGTGTAGTAACATTTTTTAAATTTAAAATTTAAAATTAAAAAATGGTGGGTATGTGTAATTTTTTTTTGAGTGACCAAACATTTTACAAGCTCAATAATACGTTTTCCCTAATATACCAGTTGTGGGTTTTATTGCCTAAGCAACAATATTTTTTAAGTTTGATTTTGTATGTTTTATACAATCTATCTCTATTAATAAAAAGCTAGTTTAAAAATATGAGTTCGTATCCTTTAAACCGTACAAAATTTAAGGCGCAAACTGCAACCGAGGCAGCAAACCACAGCACTTATTACCAAAGTTTAACTTGGCAAGAACGCTTAAAAGTAGCTAATTACTTAATTAGTGTAGCATTTAATTATCCCGAAAATAAGCCCCTAAGGTTAGATAGAACAAAGTTTTTTGCGAGAGGGACGGATTGAGATGAGCAATTTTTTTTAATGATGATTTTAGAGATTTTATACAAGAACTAAACAGGGCAAATGTTAAATATATTTTAGTGGGAGGTTTTGCCGTAATTTTATATGGCTATTCGCGTAGTACCGGCGAAATGATATTTGGGTTGATAGAACTTTTGAAAATTATGGAAAAATAAATTTAGCCTTTCATAATTTTGTTATGCCTGTTTTTGATATAACAGAGGATAATTTTTAAACCATCCAATTTGGGATGTTTTTACATTCGGGGTACCTACAAGCGCTATTAATATTATGGTTAAAATTAAAGGTTTGTTGTTTGATGAATGTTTTAATAATAGCGTTATTTTTGAGGATGATGGTTTAAGTATTAGAACTTTATATATTGACCAGCTAATAGAGGCTAAAACAGCATCGGAAAGCTCAAAGATTTGGATAATATTGAAAATTTGAAAAGAATGTATAGAAGGTAAAATAATTATCGTTTTTTTTTAAGGAACATTTTTGTATTTTAATTTAGCGAAACAAGTTATTATACCATTTTAATTTTAAATTTTGTTTATTTTGCAGCAATGCAAACTTTCGAGCTAAATAAATCCGACATCCTCAAAATAAAACTAGCCTTAGAGGGCGAGGAACTGGCTTTATTAGAACTTTTGCGAGAATACCACGCATCGCAAATTGCCATACTTTTCGGAAGTTTGCCCATACAATCACAAACCCGCATTATAAATTTGTTGCCGGCCGATATTGCTTCGGATGTAATTTCAGAAATGGATGCCGAATCGCATCCCGAAGATTTGCTGATAAACTTGCATCCCGATAAAAGGCAAGAAATTGTTGAAGAGCTTGATTATGATGACGCTACCGATATTATATCGCAACTTAACGAAGCCGAGCAAAAAGAAATTCTTGAAGATTTAGATAGCGAGGATGCAACCGAAATACGTAACCTATTAACTTATAACGAAGATACCGCTGGTGGTTTAATGAACACCGAAGTAATTAAGGTTAATTTAATGATGTCGAAAAAACAAGCTATCGACCAAATTATTATCCAAAGCGAAGAAATAGAAGAATTTTATACCATTTATGTGGTGGACGATGAGGATACTTTGCAAGGTATTGTATCGCTAAAAGATATTATAAAATCCAACGCAAAAGCTAGAGTTGCGGATTTAATTAATCACGATTTTGTTTATGTTACTGCCAATACCGACCAAGAAGAAGTAGCGGACCTGATTTCGCAATATAACCTAACCAGCATACCGGTAGTTAACGATGAAATGAAGCTGCTGGGGCGTGTAACTTTTGATGACGTAATTGACGTTATGGAGGAAGAAAACACGGAAGATATGTTGAAAATTGCTGGCGTATCTGAAGATGAAGAGTTGAGCGGTAACTGGAAAGAAGCCGTAAAATCTCGATTACCCTGGCTTATTATAAATTTGGGAACAGCTTTTTTAGCCTCATCGGTAATTCGTAGTTTTGCGCCAACTTTAGCTGCATTGCCTGTAATTGCAGGTTATATGACTATTATTGCAGGTATGGGTGGCAATGCTGCTACTCAGGCTTTGGCGGTTACAGTTAGGCGTATTACGCTAAGCGATTTAACTGATAACCAATCGTATAGAACGGTAGTAAAGGAATTTACTGTTGGTTTAATAAATGGTGCAACTGTTGGTACATTGGTGTTTTTATTTGCTTTGTTTTATGATGCCAATCCTATGCTTGGGGTGGTAATTTTTTTAGCTATGACGGGTAATTTAATTATTGCTGGCGTAACAGGTACAGGCATTCCGCTAATACTTAAACGTGTAGGTATCGACCCTGCCATAGCATCATCTATTATTATTACCACATTTACCGATGTTTTTGGCTTTTTACTTTTACTCGGGTTAGCCTCTAAACTATTGTTATAAAATCGGCGAAAGCCTTAAACATATTTATTTTTACAAAAAAAATTAAAAAATGCTTACAAAACACGATTGGACAAACCAAGAAATAGCCGATATATACAACAGCCCATTTTTAGATTTAATTTACCAAGCCTCCACCATTCATAGGCAAAATAAAGACTATGCCGAAGTTCAAATAAGTTCGTTAATATCTATTAAAACTGGGGGTTGCCCCGAGGATTGTTCGTACTGCCCACAAGCTGCCCGATACCATACCGATGTAGAAGTACAAAGTATGATGAAGCTTGAAGATGTAATAGATACGGCACAAAAAGCAAAAGATGGCGGTGCTTCTCGATTGTGTATGGGTGCCGCTTGGCGTGAGGTGCGTGATAACCGCGATTTTGATAAAGTGATTGATATGGTAAAAGCTGTAAACCAAATGGATATGGAAGTTTGTTGCACTTTGGGGATGTTAAACGCACACCAAGCACAACGCCTTGCCGATGCCGGTTTATATGCTTACAACCATAATTTAGATACATCGGAAGAGGATTATAGCCGCATAATAAGTACCCGAACTTTTGACGATAGGTTAAATACAATTAATAATGTGCGCAAAGCAAACCTTACAGTTTGTAGTGGTGGCATTATTGGCTTAGGCGAAACGGTGGACGATAGGGTATCTATGTTACGGGTTTTAGCCAATATGGCGCAACACCCCGAGTCGGTGCC
>JAYULE010000215.1:0-24095 GCA_043763845.1 Sphingobacteriales bacterium | reverse complement strand
CTGTTGAGGGAGATTTACGCCCATCGTCCGACACTAAAACCCACGCTGTTTTGTACAAAAACTGGGCAAATATTGGTGCAATTGTTCACACGCATTCTATGTACGCTACCGCTTGGGCACAAACTCAGCTTGATATTCCAATTTTTGGTACCACCCATGCCGACCATTTAACCTTTGATATTCCTTGCGCCGCACCAATGGCCGATGTTATGATTGCCGGAAATTACGAACACGAAACAGGCTACCAAATTATTAACTGCTTATTAGAAAAAGGGTATAATTACCAAGAAGTAGAAATGATTTTGGTAGGTAATCACGCTCCTTTTACTTGGGGAAAAACCGCCGATAAAGCCGTTTACAATAGTGCAGTTTTAGAAAACATTGCACAAATGGCTTACTTAACACAACAAATTAGAGTTGATGCACCGCGTTTAAAAGATGCGCTTATAAAAAAACATTACGAACGCAAACACGGAAAAGGTAGTTATTATGGGCAGTAGTTTTTGTCATTCAGAGCAAAGCCTGTCATTCAGAGCGAAGCGTGGAATCTCACTGTTATTCAGAGCGAAGCGTGGAATCTCAACTGATGGTTTTTAAATCCTTCGCTTCGCTCAACATTACATTTTATGGCTCACAGATTAAACAGATGTTCACAGATTTTTTTTGGCATGTTTTCAATAAATAGGAGCGAGTGTTGTCATTCTGAGCGAAGCGAAGAATCCACCAATCCTTTCACATCTCTCCCCTTCGGGGAGTTGGAGGGGACCTGTCATTCTGAGCAAAGCGAAGAATCTCAATTATTAAAAGCGAAACGAAGAAAATAACTACTAGAAGCAAACAAACATGAGTAGCAACTTTAACTTAACTTCTTCCAGCTGCCTGTCTGCCGGTAGGCAAGTACGCTAAACTCCGCAAAGCCCCAAAAGGCTTTTTACGGGGTATCGATGCCATCTGGGCTAAAAATAAAGGTTATTGCACTTGGCGGAGGTTTGCAAACTGCTTAACAAACGTGAATATAAAAAACCAATCCTGCGTAAAATAAACGGGATTGAAGTGGAAAGCCCGAAGCGGGTAGGGCAAAAGCCTTGGGCGGACTTGTAACGGAAAGCCCGACTAGCCCCAACCTATAAAAAACAGGCTTTGCTTTTCAAAATATAACAATATTAAAAAAACATAAATATGATAGATTTAAAAAAATACGAAATTTGGTTTGTAACTGGTAGTCAGCACCTTTACGGCGAAGAAACGTTAAATAAAGTTGCACAGCATTCGCAACAAATTGCAAGTTTTTTTAACCAGCAAGCCAACATACCAGTAAATGTGGTTTACAAACCTGTTGTAAAAACTCCCGACGAAATTTTTGAGGTTATGGAAGCAGCCAACCAAACAAAAAATTGTATTGGTTTAGTAACTTGGATGCACACGTTTTCGCCGGCTAAAATGTGGATACGTGGTTTAAATATTTTGCAAAAACCGTTATTGCATTTACATACTCAATTTAACCAAAATATACCTTGGGATACCATTGATATGGATTTTATGAACCTTAACCAAAGTGCCCACGGCGACCGTGAGTTTGGTTTTATGGTATCGCGAATGCGTATGAACCGTAAGGTTGTTGTTGGTTTTTGGCAAGATGATGAGGTTATAAACGACCTTAATATTTGGACAAGAGCCGCTGCCGCTTGGTCCGATTGGCAAGGTGCAAAGTTTGTACGTTTTGGCGATAACATGCGCTATGTAGCTGTTACCGATGGCGATAAGGTAGAAGCAGAATTAAAATTTGGCTACTCGGTAAACACTCACGGTATTGGCGATTTAGTTGCCGTTATTAACCAAATTACCGAAAATCAGATAAACGATTTAGTAGTCGAATATGAAAATGAGTATACTTTAAGTACTGAATTGTTAAAAAATTCAGATAAAAAGCAAGCCATTCGTGAAGCCGCAAAAATAGAACTAGGCATAAAAACTTTTTTAGAAGCCGGGAATTATAAAGGCTTTACCGATACTTTTGAAGATTTACACGGCATGGTGCAGTTGCCCGGTATTGCGGCTCAACGATTAATGCAGCAGGGTTACGGCTTTGCTGGCGAAGGCGATTGGAAAACAGCCGCATTGGTACGGGCTTGCAAAGTTATGGGTGCCGGTTTGCCCGGAGGAAATGCATTTATGGAAGATTATACTTACCATTTTGATCCTGAAAACAGTTTGGTTTTAGGCTCGCATATGTTGGAGGTTGATGCCAGTTTGGCAAGTGGAAAAGCTTCGCTTGAAGTTCACCCATTAGGTATTGGCGGCAAGCAAGATCCTGTACGTTTGGTGTTTAATGTGGCAGGAGGCAACGCTCTAAATGCATCTATTGTTGATATGGGCAACCGTTTTAGGATGATTGTAAACGAGGTTGAAGCCATTGAACCTATTCATGATTTACCTAATTTACCCGTTGCCCGTGTGTTATGGAAACCACTGCCCGATATGAAAACTGGCTGTGCCGCTTGGATTTATGCTGGCGGAGCGCACCATACAGCTTATAGCCAAAATTTAACAACAGCACATTTACAAGATTTTGCCGATATAGCTGGTATAGAACTAATTAGAATTGACAAACAAACCACCATTAGCCATTTAAAAAACGAGTTAATGTGGAATGAGGTGTTTTATAAGATAAAGTAGTTTGAGGATTATAATTTAGCTTTGCGGAATATAGCCAAAACTAAAAACGCTATAAAGTTTCCAAAAACTTTATAGCGTTTTATTTTTAAACACAATTACCAATAAAATAATATGTTATTTTTAGCTTATTCAAATATATTTAAGCTTTGCTATTTTCTGTTGAAACATTATATAACGCATACCAATCTTGATGCGATAATTCAATAGAAAAAGCATTTACTATGTTTCTAATTCTTTTTTCTTCGGTAGTTCCAATTAAAGGTAATGCACCTAATTTTATTAACCAAGCTACTGCCAAAGATTCAATATCAGCATTATAAATTGTACTTAGCTCTTCCAATTTTTCACGCACTTTAACAGCTTGTAAATCTAAGCCATTTGCTATTCTACCTTCGGCTAATGGGGCATAAGCCAAAGGCCTCATGTATCTTTGTTTAATATAATCTAACTGCCCATTATCTAAAGCCTGGGTACTTAGTAAATTTAATTCAATATGATTGGTAACAATAGGTTTTTTTAAATAAGATGCCAATAATTGATGCTGAAATACAGAAAAATTAGCTACACCAATATTCTTTATTTTTCCGCTGGCTCTTAATTTATCTAAAGTTAGTGCAGTTTCTTCTAAGTTTGAAATAGGATCTAACTTATCCAATAAAAAAATATCAATATAATCTGTCTTTAACTTTAATAAAGAAGCATCCACACTTTTTTCTATATGTGCAGCAGAAGTATCGTAATGTTTTACTTTAATTTCTGGATATTGTGCATTGGGCGTACGTAAACCGCATTTGGTAAATAAAACAACATCTTCTCTTTTAAAGGCATTATCCTTAAGCATGTTACCAAAAAGTTCTTCGCATTTGAAAGAGCCGTAGCTATCCCCATGGTCAAAAGTATTTATACCTAATTCTAAACACAAGTGCACAATTTTTTTTAAAGTAGCTTGTGCATCTGTTACTTTATGCCACCTGTAAAAGCCATAAACCGCAGGTGAAACTTTTGGGCCTGCGTCGCCCATATAAATTTTTTGCATCAGCTGTAATTTTTTCCAAAATTAAAAAAATATTTTTCAAAAGAGGTTTTATTATAAACACAAATAGACCAATTGAAACAGAAATATTTTTTAACTAAAAGCTATGTTAAACTAATAAGTGCAACACTTACCTTTTTTTATCAGTTGCTTAAACAATAGATTTTATAATTCGCCAAGTTTAGTAAAAAATACATAAACTTGGTGAATTATAAATTTATATTTCGCCAAGTTATATATAAATTTATTAGATTTGGCGAGATATAAATAAATTCGATGAAAGTAGCAGGCCGAGAAGTAGAGATAAAAAAAATGCAAAATTTGCTGGAAAATCCGCAATCGGAGTTTTTAGCAGTGTACGGGCGTAGGCGAATTGGCAAAACCTATTTAATACGTGAGGTATTCAAACCAAACATAGTTTTTGAATGTAGTGGCTTACACCAAAAAGATACAAAACAACAATTAGAAAACTTTTGGCTTACGCTAATTGAAACTAAAACAAGCGCAAAATTAGAAATACCTAAAACTTGGTTACAAGCATTTGCGTTGTTAAAAGCACACCTAAGCCAATTAAACAAACCACATAAGAAAGTAATATTTTTAGATGAGATTGCTTGGTATGAAACGCCAAGGTCGGGGTTTTTAGCGGCTTTAGATAATTTTTGGAACCAGTTTTGTACCAAACGTAACGATATTGTGTTGGTAATTTGTGGCTCGGCGGCATCGTGGATTATAGATAAAGTGATAAACAACCGTGGCGGTTTACACAACCGTGTAACTAGTCATATACGGTTATTACCTTTCACGTTAAACGAAACTAAAGATTTTTTAAAAATGCTAAAGGTTAGCTTAACGCTAAAAGATGTAGCTACTTTATATATGGCAATTGGAGGTGTACCTTATTATTTAAAAGATGTAAAAGCAGGGCAAAGTGTTGCACAAATTTTAGACGATTTATTTTTTAAACCTCAAGCAAATTTGAAAAACGAATTTACAAACCTGTATGCCTCCTTATTTAAAAACAGTGATTTACACGTGGCAATTGTACAAGCATTAGCTACCAAAAATAAAGGCCTTACACGTAACCAATTGTTAACAGCAACTGGTATTGCAAGCGGTGGTGGTTTTTCGGTTTTGTTAAACGAGTTGGTGGCCTGCGGCTTTGTTAAAATTATTTACCCCATTAATAAAACCAAAGAAGATTTACTGTACAGGTTGGTTGATGAATATTCTATTTTTTATTATAAATTTTTAATTAGTAGTAAAGCAAACAACAGCTGGTTACATGTTTCTAATACCCAAGCTTATAAAATTTGGACAGGTTACGCATTCGAGAATATGTGTTTTAAACACATTTTGCAAATTAAAAAAGCATTAGGCATAAGCGGTATTATATCTAACGAACACTCGTGGATACAAAAAGGAAACATTAGCGAAAGTGGCACCCAAATAGATTTTATTATTGATAGAAACGATAACTGTATAAATGTTTTAGAATTAAAATTTTATGATACTATGTTTGAACTTACCAAAAATTACTCCAAACAATTAAGTGAAAAGGTGCAAATTTTTAAAGAAAAAAATAAAGTAAAAAAGAATGTTTTTATTACTTTACTAACCGCTAATGGAGTTAAAAAAAACCAATACTATTTAAGTACCATTACCAACCAATTAAATATTGATGATTTGTTTACACGCTTGTAAATAAAGTAGTTTTGTTAATTTACACAATTTTACAAAATATTGAGATTCTCAATAGTTAAAACCCCATTATTTTTTTAATAAACACTTTTTTTAATAACCACTGCCGTTTTTTAAATTTAATAAGTTTTGTGTTTGGTAGGGTTTATAAAACTTTGGGCAATTGCAGCCTTTTTTAAAAATGCTACATGCATTTAAAAGCGTAACTACAACAAATAATGCAAAAAATATTTTAAGTGTTTTCATAATTTAGTTTTGAACAAGTAAAAAAAATATTTTTGTTACTCATTAACAAAAAAGAAAAAATGGCCATTGCAATACCAATTGTATCGGCAAATAAATCCCACCAATCTCCACTGCGATAAGAAAAAAATTGCCACTGTATAACTTCTATTAATCCACCAAAAAGTGAAGTAACAAAGCCAATTGTAATAATTGTTGAAAATTTAAATAGGTAATTAGTTAATTGTCGAATTAAACCATTAAAAATTAAAACAGTGAGTACGAAAAATAAACCAAGATGTACTATTTTATCAAAACCATCAAAAAACACAAAACCCTTACTAACTGTTTCTATTGGCATGTTACACAAAACCAATATAACAACAGCCCAAAACAAGGTTAGCGCTTGATATTTGATGAATGTTAGCACTTATTGGCCAATTAAAGTTTTGTAAGCATCTGCCGATAAAAGTTGAGCAGTATCTTGGTTTTTTAAACTAATTTTCACCATCCAACCTTCGCCATAAGGGTCGGTGTTAACTAATTCGGGGTTAGCATCTAGTTTAGGGTTAACTTCTAAAACCGTACCAGACATAGGCATAAACAAATCAGACACCGTTTTAACAGCTTCTACAGTGCCAAAAACAGCACCTTCAGCAACTTCTTTACCTTCAACAATATCAACATAAACAATATCGCCTAATTCGTGTTGGGCAAATTCGGTTATGCCAATATATGCATTGTTACCAACTATTTTTACCCATTCGTGGTCGCTGGTGTATTTTAATTCTTCTGGAAAATTCATAAATTATTTTTCGTAAAAATAGTTTTAAATTTTAAGTTGAACACGAAATTTTATAATTTATGGTGCATTAATTTTACAATCATTTTTTTGAACAATATTTTTACAATATATTTAGCCACTTGAAAAAACTAACGGCCATTTTAATTTTAATCTTATTTGTTTTTAACCTAGTTGGTTTTAAACTGGTTTACTATTTTATGCAACAAAATGCCGATAAACAATTTGTGCTTTTAGTAGATAATAATGGTTTTGATAAACGTAATTTAATTGAAATAAAAATTCCAAATCCTATACCTTATACCAAAGCCGTAGCTAATTTTGATAGAATTAATGGCGAAATAACTTTTAAAAGCAAAGTTTACAAATATGTTTATAGAAAAATATCGGAAGATTATATTTCCATTTTATGCCTGCCAGATGTTAATAAAACTAACATTAACAACGCCGAAAAAAAGTTTGAGCATACCGTAAACAATGTTGCCCAAAACAATAAAGAAACTAAATCAAGTAAAAATTTAGTAAAAGCCAATTTAAGTGATTTTGATTTTTTTGAGTTTGATTTTAAGTTTAATAACTCAGCACAAAACACCACCCAAAACCTAACGCAACATAATTTTAATTTAAGTGCGCAAACTTTAGAAGTAGCCTTTCAACCGCCTAAAAATATATTATCAACTCCTATTGTATAATATATTTTATGTAACAAAACAGGAATCGGCTTTGCCAAAAACCCTGTTTAAGCTTTAATTATTAATGAAAATTTCTAAAAAAATAAACATAAAGCAATTGTTAGTGCTTGTTGTGTGCTGTTTTTGTAGCATCGCCGTTAAGGCACAAACAGAAACCGATGCTATTATGATGGATAAAAACGACCTTTGTTTAGGCGGTATATTTGCTTATAGTAAATGGACTAATTACTGGGAAGGTAGCTTAAAAAGACAAAACCTAAATATTGGTAGTGTATCCTCTCGGCAGTATCATTTAATGGGTACTTATGGCCTTAGCAATAAGGTAAATCTGTTATTTAATGTGCCTTATATTACTACTAAATCTAGTGCGGGTACGTTAAGTGGCCTAAAAGGATTTCAAGATGTTAGCCTAGCTATAAAGTGGGATGCGTATAATAAAAAAGTAGGAAAAGGGAATTTTAACGTATTGTTAGGTGCTGGTTTTTCAACCCCGTTAAGCAATTACGTGGCCGATTTTCAACCTTTATCTATTGGTATGGGAAGTACAAATTTAAACGGGCGGTTAACTCTAGATTACTCGGTTAATAAATTTTACGCAACCTTAAGTAACGCTTACATACGCCGAAGCAATATCGAAATTGATAGAACTACTTATTTTATCGATAGGCAAATACAATCTAACCAAGTAGCGATGCCCGATATGATGCAATTTAATTTTGGTACGGGTTACCGTTATAATGGTACAATTGTCGAAATTTCGGTATCAAATATGACCTCGCTAAGTGGTTTTGATATACGCCGTAACGATATGCCTTTCCCGAGTAACCGTATGAACGCCACCATGGTGGGCGGATACGTTAGATACAACCTAGTTTCACAATTAATTTTAGTTGGTGGCGCAAACTACGTTGTAGCTGGGCGTAACTTTGGGCAAAATGCCCTTGTTCATGCTGGCTTGTTTTATGTTATTACCTTAAAAAAATCTAAAAATTAAATTGATGAAAAAATTAAACGCTTTTATATATACGCTAATTTTATGTGCGGCCATATCTTGCAAAAAAGATATTATTGAACAAACAGAAGGAATAGCCGCTTTAAACCCTACAACTACCGATGCAAATGCAGGCGATTGGAAAACTATTTTATTAAGCTCGGGGGCAGAGATTGACGTACCCGCACCTTTACCTATTGCAAATCCTCTTTACGTTGCAGAGTTAAACGAGATAAAAGGTTTACAACAAAATATCACTAAAGACCAACAAAAAGAAATTGATTATTGGGCAGCCGGAGGGGTTTTACGTTGGAACGAGATTATGCGAGAATTAGTAGCCAAATACAATTTGCCACCCTATCAAAACGAGGATGGTACTTACCCTTTTCCGCAGGCTGCAAATCCGTTTGCATATCCGCTTTTTCCGTTTTCTAACCCGCCTTATGCAGCAAGAGCTTACGCCTATATTGCCGCTGCACAATATGATGCTTTAGTAGCAACTTGGCATTACAAAAAGTTGTATGGTCGTTTAGCCCCCTACAAAAACACTACGGGTATAAACCCAATGGTTAGCCCAACCGATTTGCCAAGTTACCCATCAGAAGCGGCAGTATTAGCTGGTACAACTGCCGAAATGATGAAACTTTTATTCCCTACCGAGATTGCAAATATTGAACAAAAAGCCGCCAGCCACCAATTAAGCATGATGCGAGCAGGCGCAGCTACTCGTAGCGATATGTTGGGTGGAGAAGCACTTGGTAGAGCTGTTGCACAAAAATTTATTACCCGAGCAAGAAACGATAAAGCCGGTGCAGCAATAGGTACACCAGCAAGTTGGAAACAATTAGAAGACGATTGCAAAGCCCGAGGTGAAATGGCTTGGATAAGTTTAGAATCGCCTAAACGCCCACCAATGTTACCGGGTTTTGGTAAAGTAATACCAATTTTAATGCCTGCCGCCGATTTAATTGCATTACGCCCAGGCCCACCACCATTAACAGGTAGCCCACAATTGGCAAAAGAAACACAAGAGGTTTACGATTTTGTAAAAAAACAAGACCGTGAAAATTTTAGAATAGCCCATTTTTGGGCCGATGGTGTGGGCACTTATTCGCCTCCCGGACATTGGAATGCTATTGCTGCTAAAGATTTTATTGCACAAAACCTTAGTGAGGTAAAATGGAGTCGCAATATGGCTTTGTTAAATTTAGCAATGATGGATGCCGCAATTTCTTGTTGGGATACTAAATATTTTTATTTTAATGCCCGCCCTTGTCAAATTTATCCAGCAATAAAAACCCTTACAGGAGTTCCTAATTTTCCGGCTTACACATCGGGGCATTCAACATTTAGTGCTGCAGCGGCTACCGTTTTAAGTTATTTAACTCCAGCCCGAGCAGCCGATTATACCAAAATGGCTAATGAGGCATCGTTATCACGTATTATTGCAGGCATTCATTTTAGAAGCGATTGTGACGAAGGCGCAAAAGTAGGTAAAAAAATAGGGGAGTATTATATGAACAGAGGCAACACCGATGGCGCCCGGTAGGGGCTACCCTCGTGGTTGCCCAACAACCCTCGTGGTTTCCCAGTAAAGGAAACCCTCGTGGTTGCCCAACAACCCTCGTGGTTGCCCAGTAATGGCAACCCTCGTGGTTGCCCTCACTGGGCAACCAGGGTGTTGTTTAAAAGTTACACCGTCATTATATCTTTTTCTTTTACCACGGTTAAAGCATCAACATTAGCAATAAAGGCGTCGGTTAGTTTTTGAATTTCTATTTCGCCAAGTTTTATTTCATCTTCCGATGCGCCATCGTTTTTTAGTTTGTTAATGCTGCTATTTGCATCTTTACGAAGGTTACGGATTGTAATTTTACCACGCTCGGCTTCTTCTTTGGCTTTTTTAACCAATTCTTTTCTACGTTCTTCGGTTAGTGGTGGTACGTTTAAGCGTATTAAAATACCATCGTTTTGTGGATTTAAACCTATATTCGCTTCCATAATTGCTTTTTCGATGGGAATAATCATCGCTTTTTCCCAAGGTTGTACGGCAATAGTGCGGGCATCGGGTGTGTTTACATTTGCAACTTGTGTTAGCGGAGTAGCAGCACCATAGTAATCAACCATTATACCATCTAACATAGTTTGACTAGCTTTACCCGCCCTTATTTTTAAGAACTCTTGACTTAAATGCGCTATAGCTTTGTGCATTGAAGCTGTAACATCGTCTAATTCTAATTTTATAAATTCGTTCATTATATTAAATTTTTAAAAAAAATTATTTTACTAAAGTTCCAACGTCTTCACCTTTTATCAGTTTCATTAAATTGCCCGATGTATTCATATCAAAAACTATAATAGGTAGGTTATTTTCATCACACAAAGTAAAAGCTGTCATATCCATTACGTTAAGATTTTGGGCGTAAACTTGCGGAAATGTAAGGTGGTTAAATTTGGTAGCGGTTGGGTCTTTTTCGGGGTCGGCGGTGTAAATTCCATCAACACGTGTTCCTTTTAAAACCACGTCGGCTTTTATTTCTATAGCTCGTAATGCTGCTGCTGAGTCGGTAGTGAAATATGGGTTGCCTGTACCTGCACCAAAAATTACTATTCTGCGTTTTTCTAAATGGCGCATCGCCCTACGGCGTACATAAGGTTCGCAAATTTGTTCCATTTTTATAGCCGACTGTAAACGAGTAGGTACGCCCACGGTTTCTAAGGCATTTTGTAAAGCCATAGAGTTTATTACAGTAGCAAGCATACCCATATAATCGGCTTGAGCCCTATCCATACCGCTTTTTTCGGCGGCTAAACCTCTAAAAATGTTGCCCCCGCCAATTACAATTGCTACTTCTACACCTTCATCGTGTACTGCTTTAATTTCTTTTGCGTATTGTAACACTCGGGCGTTATCAATACCATATTGTTGGTCGCCCATAAGTGATTCTCCGCTTAATTTTAAAAGTATTCGGTTATATTTCATAACTATTTTTACGTAATATGGGTTTTGGTAAGCGTTTGTAATTGGCTTTTGCCCAAATTATTCAAAAATAGAAAAACAAATTAGAATGTAGAGTAATTTTAAACCAATATAGTAAATTTTAGATAAGTAAACGTAAAAAATTGAATAATAAAATTTTATGAACATACTATATTTTTAAGAAAAACTTAATTAATATAAACTGAAAATTTTGGTGTGATGGGAGTGTATTAATTTTATATTTAGAAGAGCCAAACATTGGGGTATTTGCTTATTACTGATAACTGTGCAGCCATCAAGAATAAACAAAAAACTTGTTATATTTAACTTAAAATAGTAATTAATACGTTGTAAAAAAGCTATTTAACATTTTAAAAAGTTGCCCTACCTCCAGATAAATCAAAAGTAAAACCAGTGGTAAAACTATTTTCTTGTGATACAATGTAGGCTATCATTTGCGTAGCTTCGGTAAGTGTGCCGCAGCGTTTCATAGGTATTTTATCGGTCATATATTTTACTTGTTCAACGGGCATCATATCAACCAAAGCGGTTTGTATAACTGCTGGTGCTAAAGCATTTACGGTAATATTATATTCGGCGTACTCTTTACCTTGTACTTTTGCCATTCCAATAACTGCGGCTTTAGATGCAGAGTAGGCCAGCATACCGGCATTGCCCTCTTTGCCCGCAATAGAAGCGAGGTGCAAAATTCGGCCATAGTTTTGTTTAACCATAAATGGCAATACAGCATTGGATGTGTAAAAACTTGCCATAAAGTTAAGCTCAAAAACTTTATGTAAGTTATCGCTATCAACTTGGTGGCTTTTAACATTGGTAATACCAGTAATACCAGCACAATTAATTAAAATATCAACTTTGTGCCATTTAGCAATGGTTTGCTCAACGGCGTTTTTTACTGCTTGCTGTTGGGTAATATCTATGGCAATTAATAAACTATTGGAATTGTTTTCTCCAAAGCTTTTCATCAAGTTATCTTCATTAATATCTAAAAGGGTTACAAAAGCCCCTTGTTGTAATAACATATTTGCTGATGCCAAACCAATACCCGATGCTGCACCGGTTATAATGGCAACTTTACCTTTAAAATTCATATGTTAATATTTAGTTTTAATATCTTCAACTAAAGTTAAAATACGTTGGTTAAGTTCTTTAATATATGCTACACAAGAACTATCGGGAATGTACGCCGCTTTACGGGCAATTGAGTTGGTTAATATGCCACGGGCAATTAATAATTCTTTTTCGGCGTAATGAAAAAGTTCCATATTTTGTAACGAGAAAAATATTTGAGGCATAACACGCTCAAAAATTTCGAATGCTTTTTTGTGTTCGCCATTTTTACGTAACGTAAATATTTTTTGCAATATATCTGAAACGGCTAAGCCTGGCATAACGCCAACAATGCCCACAGGTATTAATTCTAATAAATATAAACCTCCCCAACCTTCTAAAACGCCAATTTGGTTATTAGTAGCTTCAATAATTGCTTCAAATTTTGGAGCGCATAAAGGCTCTTCTAATTTTAGGTATTTAAAGTTAGGGTGTGCTAATTGTAACTCTTGTATTAGTGCAACACTTATTGATTGGCCACCAGGATTAAAATCTTGCACCAAAACTAGGGTATTGGGTACGGCTTCAAAAAAGGTTGCTAAATATTCTTTTATTGATGCCTCTGGTAAACCAAAAATACGTGGTACGGCTAGCGATATAATATCGGCCCCAGCCAAAACATTTGCCTGTGCTAATTTTATAGCAATTTTTAATGATGGATGATTTGATTGTGCAATAATTTGTAATCGGCCTTTTGCTTGGTTTACCGCTATTTCTACTACTCTAAGTTTTTCGTCATCTGTAAGCTTGTAAAATTCGCTAGCATAAGCGGGTAAACAAACCGATTGTAAACCTGCGGAAATAGCAAAATCAATTAGGTTGCGCAGTTGTGGTTCGTCTATTTCTTCGTCTGGAGTAAAGGGTGTTGGTATTATAGGAATTGAACCTGCAAGTGGTTTAGTTTGTGCTAACATATTTTTATTTTTTTTTGGAAGTTAATTAATACTAAGAGCGACCTACAATAGGGTCGATAAATGGTAAATCGTCGTTTGATTTTGGTTTTAAAAAATCAAAATCGCAGCCTTCATCGGCCTGTAAAACCTCGCGGATAAATAATTTGGGATAACCACGTTTGTGAACACTTATGGGCGGCTGCCAAAGGGCTTTGCGTTTGGCTAACTCGCTATCGCTTACGTTTAAAGTTAGAGAACGGTTTTGTGCATTTAGGGTTATAAAATCGCCATCTTGCACAAAGGCTAGCGGGCCACCAACTGCTGCTTCGGGTACTATGTGTAATACTACGGTGCCAAAGCTGGTGCCGCTCATTCGGGCATCGCTTAAGCGTACCATATCGTTAACTCCTAGTTTCTTAAGTTTGGTTGGAATAGGTATCATACCCCACTCGGGCATACCCGTTGCAATTGGACCTGCATTTTTTAAAACCAAAACGGAGTTTTCATCTACAGGTAGGTTTTCATCGTCTATACGGCTAAGCATATCATCGTAACTATTAAATACCACAGCTTTGCCTGTATGGTTTAGCAAGTGTTTAGCGGCTGCGGCAATTTTTATAACGGCACCTTTGGGAGCCAAATTGCCTGATAGTATGGCAATAGTAGGGGCAAAGGATACCGGATTTTCTACGCATTTTATAACATTTGGGTTTAAATTTTCGATATCATTTAATAATGTATGTAATGGTTTGCCTGTAAAAGTTATTACGTTAGTGTTTATTAAATTGCCCAATTCTTTTATAATTGTAGGTACACCACCTGCATCATCAAATTCATCCATTAACATTTCGCCGGCAGGTTGTACATTGGCAATACAGGGCACTAATGCACCTTTTACGTTAAAAACATTTGGGTAAAGTGGTATGTTTAGTCGGCCAGCAATTGCGGTTAAATGTATTACAGCATTGGTGCTACCACCTAAAGCCATTAATACCGAAACTGCATTTTTAAACGCTGCAAGTGTTAAAATATCAGAAGGTTTTAAATCTTCATGTACCATTTCTACAATACGTTTACCTGCATTTTTAGAAATTTCGAATCTTTTTGGGCTATCAACAGGTAGCGAGCTTAAGCCTAATGGCATTACTCCTAAGGCTTCTAAAAGCGCATTCATAGTTGATGCTGTGCCCATTGTGTTGCAGGCACCAAAACCACAGCTTAGGCTTTTTCCAATATCTTCCCACTCGTTATTATCAATTGTACCCAAACGTAATTCATCCCAAAATTTCCATAAATCGGTACCGCTTCCTAAACGCTGACCTTTATGTAATCCTACTTTTTTAGGGCCGGCATTTAACTGTATGGTGGGCAAGTTTGCACTTACTGCGCCCATTAAAAGGCCTGGTACAGTTTTATCGCAATTACCTAATAAAATTACGCCATCAATTGGGTAGGCTCTTAGGTTTTCTTCAACATCAATTGATAATAAATTGCGGTAAAGGGCAGCTGTAGGTTTCATCAATTCTTCGCCAAGCGAAATAACAGGAAACTCTAAGGGTATGCCCCCTGCTTCGTAAATACCTTTTTTTACTTCTTCAGCAACCGCCCGCAAACTCATATTGCAATTGTTAAGTTCGCTCCAAGTATTTGCAATGCCTATTATAGGTTGGCCGTGGTAATTATCCATATTAATACCGCTTGCCCGTAGTGCACCTTTGTGCAATAAACCAGTTTCGTTAGTGCCATAAAACCATTTATGGCTTCTTAGTTTTGTTGTTTCCAAAATTTATGTTGGGTTTTGTAAGGCTAATTTATTGGTTTGTTTATACTCTAAAATGGTTATAGCAATGGTACTTGTTAACACCAATAAGCCACCAATAATTGCTAGTGCACTTAGCTTTTCGTGTAAAAAAATAGCCGCAATTGGTAATGCAAAAAAAGAAATCAAAAAATTTGATAGGGCAACTTGTATGGCTTCTAATTTTTTTAATGCGGTAAAAAACAAAATCATAGATAAAAAGTTATGAAAAACAGTTAGCAAAATTAAACCTATCCAAGTGTTGGTAGTAAAATTGGGTATGGAAGCAATTAAGTTACCTTCTTTAAAAAACACAATGGGTGCTAAAATAATAACCATAAAAATATAGCTATAAAAAAGCATTTCCATTTCGGTATAATCATTTGCAATTTTTTTGCAGATGGTATTGTAAAAGCCGCTTCCCAATATGCCCGAAAAAATTAAGAGGTTTCCAATAATGTATTGGCCGTTAAAATTTGAGCTTAGTATATCTTTCATTGAGCATAGTGCAACGCCTACAATTGCAATTCCAAAGCTAACCCAGCGTAGGGTATTCATTTTTTCTTTTAAAAAGAAAAATGCCATTAAAGCTGATACTATGGGTAACGTTAAACAAATTATGCCTGCGTTACTTGCAGTTGATTGTTGGGTACCAATTGTCATTAACACTTGTGCCGGAAACTGACCTAATAAAGCCAAAAAAACAAATATTTTTAAATCACTAAATTTTCTGATTTTATTTGCTGTAACATCCTTTAAAACAAAAGGTAACATAAATAAAGTTGCTAACAGCATTGGAATAAATACAGTGCTGTATGGGCCAACTTGATTTTGGGTTAATTTAATACATGTAAATTGCAAGGACCACATTAAATTACAAGCAAAAAGCGCACCCCAAGAAAATAAAGATTTTTTCATATTATGGATTTACCCGAATAAAAAATGTAAACAATTATAGCGATTATTTGGTTACAAAATTATTTTTTTGCTAATTCACACAAAAATTAAAATTGAATGCAAATTACAAGAAATAGATTTTCAGAAAAACATGTAGTAGTTACTGGAGGTGCCCGTGGTATAGGTTTTGAAATTGCTAAGCAATTTGGGGAAGAAGGCGCTACCGTCTCGATATTAGATTTTAACGCCGATAGTATAAAAGACGCTAACCAACAGTTAAACCAATTAGGTATTAAAGTTTTTACTTATATTGTTGATATTGTGAATCGGGGCGAAATTATAGACTTAATTGCCAAAATTGATAAATTAGCTCCCATTGACGTTTTAATAAATAACGCTGGTATTGCGTTTGAAACTCCTTTTTTAGAAATCGAAGAAAAAGAATGGAAAGCAATTATAGATATTAACCTTACGGGGATGTTTAACGTTGGCCAAGCGGTTTGTAAACTTATGGCACTTCGGAAAAGTGGTGTTGTGGTTAATATGGCTAGCAAAAATGGTTTAGATGGAGAGGCTGGTTATGCGCATTACAACTCATCAAAGGGTGGGGTAATTATGCTTACAAAATCTATGGCTATAGAAATGGCACCTTACGGCGTTAGGGTAAATGCGGTTTGCCCAGGATATATACAAACCCCAATGTCTATGGAAATTGATTCGCCAGAATTTACTCAAAAATTTGTGGATAGATATATACCTTTAAACAGGCCAGGAAAGGTGGAAGAAATTGCACCCATATTTTTGTTTTTAGCAAGCCAAGAAAGTAGTTTTATTACAGGGCAAACAATTATTGCCGATGGTGGTCAATTGGCAGGGCAAAAACCCTAAATAATAGTTTTACACTGCTACTATTAAAAAGCCAAACTTCAAAAATATACTTTACAGTGATAACGTTAAAAGTTCGTCACGTTGAAAATGGGCTATTAAGGTTTATTCGGCAAGTCTAAGTTTAGGGTTATTAATGGCATCTAGTAAAACTTTATGCTCGGCATCGGTTTGTTCTAAATGTTCGGTGTTTTTAAAATTTAGGTCAATAATTTTATTGGTTTGAGGCAAAAGGGCATTCAAAAAATCAATAAGCAAAGGCTTACTGGCTTCTTCTCCAAAGTTTTTTAAATCCAAAGTCCGTAAACAGATTTATGTATTTTGCCTTCATTTTTTATTTAAAACAGTAAGGCAAATTCAAACATTTTTTAGAGATGTTGATTAGGTTGGTCGAATTTTGTAAGGTTGGTGGTTTCATTACGCCTTACAGTTTTTCGCCAATTACAATACTGAAAGTAATATCTTAGGATTTTTATTCTACCACTAAACTAAATTAATTAAGGCAAATTAAACAGTTTTTTCGGTTGCAAACCCTGCTATTTGTAGTCAATTTTAATAAGTAGAAGAGCGTTGTTTTTGTTACTCTTTCATTCTATTTATCAAGTCCATACTTTCGTGTAAAATTCTGAGAATTTCTATTCCAGTTTCTGTAATAAATTGATAGAATATGATGTGTTTACCTGTTCTTAGTCCAAATAAGTTGCTATTTATACCATCATATTCTCTCCCAAGTTCAGGGTTTTTTCCAATTTGAATACAAGCAAATTCTAAAGTTGCATAATATTTGTCCGCTTGTTTTTTAGACCATTCTTCAAAAGTATAAGCCCAAATATCAATTAAGTCGTCTATGGCTTATTGTCTTAAAATAACTTTATCCATTTTTTCTACTTTCAGTTTTCAGTTTTTTTAAATTTTCTTTAAAGTCGAAATTTTCAACTTGTGGACTGTTTAACCCTTTCTGAATTGCGAATCTTAAAGCTATAATTTTGCTTTCTTCATCGTGTAAAAGTCGAAGACCTGCTCGAACAACTTCACTAGCATTTTTATAACGACCTACCGAAATTTGACTACTTATAAACTGGTCAAAATAACTTCCAAGTGATATTGATGTGTTTTTCATTTGCTGTAAATTTATCTTTAAGTTACCCAAAATTGGTAAATATGCAAATTTATGAGTCAATTTTATAAATTTGTTTTTTAATCTTAGTTTAGTAAAACTACCACCAACCCAATACATATACGCAATGAATCTTTCTAGCCTTCGCCCGCTTTTCAGGATTTGCAGTCCTGAAGCTAATATCGTAGGATTTTTAATCCGCCTTTAAACTAAATTAATTAAGGCAATTTTAACAGTTTTTTCGGGTTGCAAACTCTACTATTTGTAATCGGCTTCACAAAAGTAGAAGAGCGTGTTCGAAATTGTATGTTCATTTTTTTTAAGCTATTAATGGATTTATATGTAATTGCCCTCCAACTGCTTTCAATACTTTAATTACTGTTGAAAATTGTGGCTTGGCTCCTTCAGACAATGCTTTGTATAAACTTGGTCTACTCATTCCGGTTTCTTGTGCTATTTTGGTCATTCCAATTGCTTTTGCAATGTGCCCAATGGCGGTAACAATTTCAGTATCATCTCCTTCTTCCTAAACCGCATTTAGATATTCGGCAATCATTTCTTTGCTATCCAAATAATCTGCAATATCAAATTTTGATGTTTCCATTTTCTATTTTTTCAATTTTTACAAAGAAATTTTGCTTTTTGAATGTCTCTTTGCCCGCTTTTCAGGATTTGCAAACCTGAAGCTAATTCCGTAGGATTTTTAATCCCTTTATAAACTAAATTAATTAAGGCAATTTAACAGTTTTTTTGGGTTGCAAACCCTGCGATTTGTAATCAACTTTGCATAAGTATAAGAGCATAGGGAAGTTTAAAACTTTATTTATCTACTCTCACCAAGTGACGCTGAAAAAGCTTTACACTTGCGAATGCGGGGGCAAATTATCTAACAGTCTTGAGTTGTCTGTTATTTAAGTATTGCTTGAACTCTGCAAAGGTCATTCCTTTAGTTTCACTTGCAATTCTTTCCTTAACTGCTCTAAAAAATTTTACTGTATCAAAATCTTTCTCTTTTATTTGTTCGTTATTTTTCATTTCTAATTATGTCTTTTGGTGAACGAATGTCTAATTGTGAATAACCTCTTTTTATGTTTACTGAGTTGTAACCTCTAATTCTAAAAACGTTTACAATGTGTTTAAAATTCCAGCTTACTAAATAATCAACTTTCTTAATAGTGGCACAAGCTATATGCCTACAATCGTCAATACTAGTCTCTCCAACAACTTTTTCATTTATGTATTCATTTGCAAGTTGGTTTATTTCTTCTGTAATTTCAAAAAATTCAATATGCTCATTTGGTAAGTTTACAAAATGTTCTTTCACTTTGTTAGGCGCATTCTCTAATTCAAATTCAGTTAAATCAGAGTAAACACACGTGATTTCGCCAGCTTTTACCATTTCAAAAAGTTGTTCAGTCTCAACTTGAAATTCTTTATCGTAAACACCACCAAAAACAGAAGTGTCAAAATATAAACGTGGTTTCATTAGTAAATTTTAAAAAGTAGTTGCGATGTTGGCAAAATAATTTGCTAAAGTTACGTTTTTTTGATTAGTAATGATCAACGAAAATGACAGGGAATGGGTTTAGAAGGGTTGGTTTTGTTGGTGATATTTAGTTTCACTTTTTAATAATTTTTTTTTGACCTAAATTACCCTCTACTTATCAGGTTTTACAATCCTGAAGCTACTATCGTAGGATTTTAATCCGCTTTTAAACTAAATTAATTAAGATAATTTAACACTTTTTTCGGGTTGCAAACCCTGCGATTTGTATTTCGAATTTACAAAATTCGAAGAGTGTGGGGCATTCCAATTGCTTTTGCAATGTGCCCAATGGCGGTAACAATTTCAGTATCATCGCCTTCTTGCAAAACTGCATTTAAATATTCTGCAATAATTTCGTTGCTATCCAAATAATCTGCAATATCAAATTTTGATGTTTCCATTTTCTATTTTCTTATTTTTTTACAAATCGCTTTTATTTTTTTAGTGTTGATTTACCCGCTCTTCAGGTTTTGTAATTCCGACTCCCAAAACGTGTAGTTTGCAATCTGTAAAAACCCTACAAGTGCATCGGATTTATTGTTTTTAGTTTCTTGATGTTTCCAAAATATTTGGTGTTGTTTGTAATAAGAGAGAAGCCGAGTGCAAGAGCGGTAGCGGCGATAATGGCATCGGGTGTTTTTATCTTTTTGCCATTTCTGATGGCTACACAGTGGTTGATCGTATCGGGGCTAATATTAAGCACCACACTTGCGGCAATAAAAGCATTTACCTTTTTTAGGTTTTCGGAGCTTGTTTTCCAGCATTGCAGTTCAATTTGGGTAATAACCAGATAGGTGGGGAATATTATCCACGATGTTATCCATAAAGCGCATCCCCTTGTTCGAAAAAGATTCGGTAAGGTAGTCGGAAACAGCGTTGGTATCTATCAAGTGTCCCATTCGTTGCGCATTTGTTGGATTTGTTGTTGCAGTTTTTCTCCGTCTTTTTTACTGATACTGCCCCTAAACTTATCGGAGAGTTTAGTTTTCGGAGTTGCTGCGGTTTCGTTGAGCACCTTGATAAGTTGCATATCTTGCAAGTAGTGCAAAAGCCCTATGGCTTTTTGGTGAGTAAGTTCTATAAGCACTGTGTTCATTTCGGGTAAGGTTTTGATGGAAATTTTAAAAAATTAACTTAAAATTAAGCAATAGCAATACATATCTATATTATAAAACTTCGCCCCATTCTTCAGGTTTTGCAATCCTAAAGTTAATATCGTGGTTTTTTATTCCGCCCTTAAACCGAATTAAATAAAGCAATTCATTCAGTTTTTCGGGTTGCAAACCCTGCGATTTGTACTTCAAATTTACAATACAGAACAGTATATATTTTAATACCCTGCAAAATCATCCCACCACTTAGGAGAATCTCCTTTTGTACGTACAGTTTTTGATTTTACTACTTTATTGTTTATTCTCTTCTTATATATATACTCATCCTTAATTTCCTCTCCTTCCTTGTTTTTTAAGGTACCTTTGGAATAGTACTCAGTATATTCCAATGTTCCATTTTTTCTATACTTTTCATGCCAAAATGAATAATGACGTGAATCATTTCTAAACATACCTGTAACTGTACGGTTTTCAGTATCTAGATTTAACATTGAGCTATTAGAGAGGTGAGCAGATTCTTTAAAGTTTTTTTCTTTCGGGTCGAATAAATAAACAGTTGTAAAATCACAACTAGCGCAACCACAAACTTTACAATAAATTGAAAAATCTTGAAAACCATCAAAATTCACATCAAAATCATTATTCGGGGTTTTTTCTAAAAGTTCCTCTAAATAATCTATATCATCATAATGTTCATCAGTAGCCTTTATCAAGCTTATATTTCGTTCTAAATCGAATAGTTCTTTTTCTAGAATAAGAACATAGATTTTATTCGAATGTTTGTAGTGGTCATCTAGTACATCATCTATCTTATAGGTGAGTAGATATTGCATTCTAACCCTAAGTCCATTCAATAAAAACGGTTTGCCATACACTTTGATATCTTTCCCATCTAGTTCTGTGTTGCCCTTTATTGTATAATATTTAAAACTTTTTTTATCAACTTCTTTGAAAATTAAATTAGCATTATACTTATAAAATGTTTGTGTCGAATCCACAGAATCTACTTGTGAATATTGAGTATCACGTATATTTTCTTTGGTTATTGTAGTAAGGGTGAAGGTGTTGCCATTAGTAAACTTACCAATGCTCTCATTCTCGCCGGATGCTGCGAGTATTATTTTACTTGCAATTTTGTTTGCCTTCTTAACCACCAATATTTTATCTATTTGCTCCCCGCCGTAGTAAACCTTATAATATATATTTATATTAAGTTCAACAGGGTTTGTTTTCAAAAGCTTTTCATCAGACGCATAATAAAATTCTTTATGGAAGCCCCTACTAAGTGTATCAATTCCAATTTGAAATGCTTGAGCAGTAGTAAGTTTTTTTGATGTGTCAATGTCACTAAAGTTGAGTCTGTGGCTTTTATTGAGAATTTCAATATTAATTGATTTTTCTATTTCGGGATTCAGCCTTTTTTGAGAATTTGTTTGACAAGAAGCTATGCTTAATAAAATAACATTGAAGTATATATAGATAAGTATATGTTTCATTTAAGTTTCTGTTTAGTGTGTGGGTATTTTTTGGTACAAACTTACGTGTCTGTCATTCTCAACAGTCCTACCCCGCCCACTTCTCCGCAATGCCCATCTTCTCCGCAAAATGTGCGCAATAATCTCTTAAATCGCCAACAATGGCTTCTTCGCCGGTGGCTCTTAAAAAGCTGTCACCCATAGTTTGTAGGGTTTCGTAAAAAAAGCGTTTCATTTCGTCAACAGGCATATCTTTTGTCCATAAATCAATACGGAGGCTATTTTTAAAGTTATAGTCCCAAAGGGCTAACATCATTGATTTTACTTTTAGTGCTTCTTGGCTTTCGTGGTCGGTAGATTCCCATGTGATGTTTTCGGGTACATTGCTGTCATCCAGCTCTATAGTCAGTTTTATTTCGGCTTTTCTCATTTTTTAAAAATAATAATTAAGATGGTAATCAAAAAGATAAACGAGGCTTGGGTTAGCCAAAGTTGTTTTTTGTTGGATATAAATTTACGGAAAAGTAAATCGGTAATAAAAAGTATAAATGCTAAGGCTATAGAATAACTAAAACCTGCAATGTTACTAATTACTACGTTTTTTTGGTAACCTAATAAACAGAAAAAGCTGTACGTAATGCAACCAGCAATTATCAACGAAAGTGGAGTAATTCTAATGTTTTTTAACATTTTTTTTAAAATTACCAACCGTTTTACCTTTGCCACTAAATGCTTTGGGTTTGCTACTTTTCTTTAAATCTCCCTTTTGGTTACTCAGTTTTTTCTCGTGGAAAGCACCTTTAAAATCGGGGTTGTCTTTCTTTTTTTGGTTATCTATTTCACGGTCTATCGTTTGTTTTTCTTCGTAAGGGGTTTCTTCTATAAAAACCGTTTTGGGTATTTGGCTAACGTGGATGGTTTGTTTAATTAGCTTTTCTATTTTTTTAATAAAATAATCTTCGGCGGGGTTGCAAAAAGTTATGGCATTACCCGTATTTAATGCCCTACCTGTACGGCCTATGCGGTGTACATAATCTTCGTAAATTATGGGCACATCAAAGTTTATAACGTGGCTTACGTTGCTCACATCTATACCACGGGCGGCAACATCGGTGGCAACTAAAATTCGTACTTCGTCGTTTTTAAAAGCATTTATAGAATTTATTCGGGTGTTTTGCCCTTTGTTTGCGTGTAAAACTTTTACGTGTTTATCGTTAAAGCGGCGTAACAAAAATTTATAGACATTTTCGGCATTGCTACGCGAGCGACAAAAAACTATCAGTTTAGCCACCTCGGCATCGCTTTCAACAAAATGTTTAAGCAGGTTAATTTTGGTTTTAAAATTGGGTACAAAATATAGGGCTTGACTTACGGTATCGGCTGGCGTGGCTTGTGGCGTAACTTCCACTTTTGTTGGCCACAGCAAAAAGTTTTCGGCCAGTTTTTCTATGCGCTCGCTCATGGTTGCCGAAAAAAGCATGTTTTGCCTTTTGTTGGGTATAACTTCTAAAATTTTGTTTATTTGAGGCATAAAGCCCATATCCATCATTTTATCGGCTTCGTCTAGTATTAAAATCTGTATTTTTTTGGTACTCAAATGTCCTTCCAAATACAAATCCATTAAGCGGCCAGGTGTTGCAATTAAAATATCAACCCCTTTATTTAGTTCTTCTATTTGGCGTTTGGGGCCTAAGCCACCAAAAATTACTTGAATTCTAAGGTCGGTGTATTTGGCATAATCAACCGCATTTTGGTGTATTTGCATAGCCAGTTCGCGGGTTGGCGCAATTATTAACCCTCGTACATCGTTACCTTGGGCGTATTTTAGTTTCATTAACATGGGCAAAATATAGGCTGCCGTTTTACCTGTACCAGTTTGTGCTATGCCTAAAATATCTTGCCCATTTAATATTAACGGAATTGCTTTTTGCTGTATAGGTGTGGGCTGGGTGTATCCAGCGTCATGGACTGCACTTAAAATTTGTTTGTTTAAATCAAAATCCTCGAAACTGTTATGCATACCACAAAGGTAGTTTTTTTTAGGGATTTGAGTGTAGAAAATAGGGAATGGGGTTACTAAACAACTATTCGTTTTTAATACCAATTTCGCTTTCCTGCTTACCCTCAATATCTTTTAATTGCGG
>JAYULE010000214.1:0-6019 GCA_043763845.1 Sphingobacteriales bacterium | reverse complement strand
TAGCTTAGCTTTTGAAGGTAGTTTTGCTTCTATGCTAAAACTACGTGAAGATGGATCAATGTTTTTTGAAGCAAAAGCAATTTTGGTTAATAACGAATCGGATGCGTCTGGAATAAGAACTTCTACCTCATCACCCACATCAATTTTACCTGCGTAAGTTTCTGATACTAAAGCTTTTGCTTTTAAAACCGAAGCATTAACAATGCGTATGCCTGGTATGCCAGGTTGTATGGCTTGCCCAATTTTCCATTCCATTAAATCTATTGTACCGCTTATTGGGGCTTTAACTTTGTACATAGCTAATTGTTGTTTTACCAATGCCAATTGTTTTTCTAAGCTTTGTTTTTGGGTTTTAGCGCTTAAAAACTGTACTTCGGTACCTATTTTTTGTTCCCAAAGATTTTTTTGGCGGTTAAATAAAATGGTGGCTAAATCTAGTTGTGTTTCTACTTGTGCAATACTTTGGCGCAAAACCACATCATCTAACTGGGCTAAAACTTGACCTTTGCTTACATTTTGCCCAATGGTTACCATAATGTTGGTAATAATGCCTGGTGTTTGCGAGTTTACTTGTACGTTTTGCTCTGCATCAACTTTGCCTTGTATTTCTATAAAGTTTTTAAACGTGGAGGTTTTAACTTCAATAACCGAAACATCTTTGTACAGTTTTTCTTGTTTAGTGCCAATTTCGGATTCTAACTTTGTGATGCTAGAATTTAATTCGGCTTGTTGTTTTTTTAACTCGGCTAGTTGTGCAGTTTTATCTTTTGGTGGGTTATTACAAGCTGCAAATAATAAGGCTGTTATTAAAGAAAATAGTAATTTTTTCATTTTGTTTATTTTATGGTGTTAGTGGTATTATTTGTTTTTTTATTGTTCAAATTTTTTTTCAATTGCTTCGCAATTGATTGTTTTTTATTGCTTCGCAATTGATTGTTTTTTATTGCTTCGCAATTTTTTTTTATTGCTTCGCAATTGTTTTTGGGCGGCCACGAGGGCTCGCCCCTACCGAATACGCCCTAATGCTTTGTCTAAATTTACTTTGTTGGTTAATGCATCATACAATGCGTTAATATAATTTGTTTCGGCTTCTTTTACAGATGTTTCGGCGGTGGTTACTTCTAAACTAGAACCCACACCTTGCTCGTATTTTATTTTAGTAACCCGTAAAACTTCTTGTGCCAAGGTGCGGTTACTTTTTTGGTTTTCTAAGGATGCCAACCCATTTATATACGCCGTTTGCGATTGGTTAATTTGTAAATTAATGCCGTTTTGTAAGTTAAACAAATCATTATCCGATTTTTCGACAGCTAATTTTGCTTGCTTTACGCGATAAAACCTTTGCCCACTGCTAAAAATAGGCACATTTAATTGCAAGCCAATTAAGGTGTTTGCAAAACTGCGGTTATATAAATTGCTAAATCTATCGCTTAAAAAATCTCTTTGGAAACTTCCAAAAGCAACAAGTGATGGCAGGTATTGAGATTTGTAACGTCTTACATCCAATTGGTTCAACTTTTTAGAGGTTAATGCCAAAGCATATTCGGGGCGGTTTAAAAAAGCAGTTGTATCGGGTGAAATAGTTTCTTTAACAAACTTAATATCTTCTATTTTTTCTCTGATAATTAATTTTTCGCCAATAGGCATACCCATTTGAAACTTTAGCAAATTGTTATTTAAATCTAACAACCTTACCACATTACTGCGTTCGGTGTTTATATTATTAGTAAAAACGGTTAACCTATCCACATCAATTTTCTCCACAAAACCATTTTTCAAAAGCTGTTGGGTATCATTTAATGTTTTTTGCAAGCGACTAATGTTGGCATCTAACAAACCCAAACGTTCGTTGGCAATTAACACCGAGTAATAGGCTTGGATAACGGCAACTGCGGTTTCTACTTTTGTACGGGTTAACGCCCTTGATGATAACTCCTTAAAAGTTTGGGATGCCTTTAAACCCACCAAATACGAGCCATCAAAAAGTAATTGGCTAATGGTAATATTGGGGCTAGATTGGTACTGCACACCAAATTGAACGGGTACTAAAACGCCAGCCGTACCACCAAAATTACCCCCATCAACCAAAGCGGTAGGTATATTTAAAAAATCCTGAAAAGTAACTTTACCTTCAATCTGTGGCAAACCAATGGCTATAGTTTCGCGTACTTTGTATTTTGCAATATCTTCATCAATACGGGCATTTAAAACTGCGGTTTGTTGCTCGTAAGCATAGTTTATGCAACTTTCTAGTTTAAAGTTATGTACTTTAACGCTATCGGTTTGGGCCAATAAAGTGTGTACAGTAAAACTTAAAACAACGGCTGTAATTAATTTTGTTGTTTTCATCATATTATTTAAGGTTTTTATATTTATTAATTAGTACGTGGCCACTTAGTGTACTAACACCAAATAAGAAATGTATGGTTGTTTCTAAAATAACATCGTAGAGACTATGCTTTCCACTACGAATTAAGTCACACTCAATACTCCAATTAATTTGGCTTACACGAAGGGTGGCTAAAATTTCGGTATTTAAATCTTCTCTAAATATGTTTTCTAAAATGCCACGTTCTAATCCATTTTTAACAGTGTTATATACGTAAGTGTGATGAAAATTCAACATCAACTGGTGTGCGTTAGAATGGTATTTTTGCAAATCGTAGAACATTGTTGGGTTTATACCAGCCAGCATTTCTTTTAAAAAATCCATACAAAAAAACACTTCTTCAATAGCATTCGAAGCTTCTTTTGTACGTTGTGTCATTTGGCATTCATCCTTTTGCAACATTTTAGATATCAGCCTGTAAACTAAATCATCCTTATCTTTATAATAAGTATATATTGTTTTTTTAGACATCGAAATTTGCTTCGCTATATCATCCATTGTCACACTTTTGATGCCAAATTTCATAAACAACTTCTCAGCTTCCATTAATATGTAATCTTCTGTATTTTCCATATCACTAATTCATTTGCAAAACTAAGGAAACTTTTAACATTTCCAAAGTTTCCAAAATATTTGTTAATAATTTTTATTTTTTTTTAGTTTTTTTAAATTCAAAAACACCTAAATTATAGTTTATTAAATTGATTTTCAATGAATTTAACAACTTGATATTTTTACGTTAAAAAAGGTTAAAATAACCTATATCTTCGTAAGTAATGAGCCACGAAAAATATATGCAACGAGCCATCAATTTGGCAAAATTAGGAGCCGGGTACGTAAGCCCGAACCCAATGGTTGGTGCTGTAATTGTACATGATAACAAAATTATTGGCGAAGGTTACCACCAAAAATATGGCGAAGCTCATGCAGAGGTAAATGCTATTAATTGGGTTTTAAACAACTATTTTGATGCCGAAAATCGATTACAACAAAGCACCATTTATGTAAGTTTAGAGCCATGTAGCCATTTTGGGAAAACACCACCCTGTGTTGATTTGTTGATTAAACACCAACTTGCACATGTGGTTATTGGCTGTACAGATTTAAACCCCTTGGTGGGCGGTAAAGGAATTGCCAAATTACAAACGGCTGGTATTAAAGTAACATACGGAGTTTTAGAAAATGAATGCATAGACCATAACAAACGATTTTTCACATCAATTAACAAACAACGTCCGTATATTATTTTAAAATGGGCACAAACTGCCGATGGTTTTTTTGCACCTCATGGCAATTTAAAACATTGGATAACATCGGCAACAGCCAAAACATTAGTACATAAATGGCGCAGCCAAGAAGATTGTATTTTAGTTGGCAAAAACACTGCATTAATTGATAACCCACAGCTAAATGTTCGTTTAGTTGAAGGCCGAAATCCCAAAAGGGCAGTAATAGACCGTGATTTAGAATTATATAAAAACCTATTTTTATTCGATGATAGTATAGAAACTTTTGTTTTTAATCATAAACAAACTATTATTGCTGGCAATACCAAATACATAGGTATTGAAGAGTTTGACTATTTACTACCGCAATACATTTTATATCAACTGTATTTAAATGATGTACAATCGCTTATTATTGAAGGCGGTAGTAAAACATTACAAACTTTTATTGATGCCAACCTATGGGATGAAGCCCGTGTTTTTATTGGCAAAGCTAAACTGCTTGAGGGAATAAAAGCACCAACTATTATTGGAAAACTAATTTCGAGTTGCAGGGTTGAAGACGATAATTTAAAAATAATTGGCACCGCTCAGTTTCCATAAACTTAAAAAAAAGTGTTGGGTTTTTAAGGTTCAAAAAATTAGTCGAGTTTGTTTTTCAAAAAACAAAATTTACATTTATATGTTTAAAATATAATAATCCAGAGTTACCAAAATTATTTACAACCAATTATTTAAAAACTTAAAACTTAATGAAACCCAGAAACTATAATTTATTTATACTTTTTTTAGCTTTTTTGGGATTATTTTCCTCGAGCCAAGTTTATTGCCAAACCAGTTTTAGTACTAAAACAGCAAAAGTTAATTTATTTTCTACAACACCTTTAGAAGATATAAAGGCGGAATCAAATGTTTGTTTATCGGTAATTGTACCTAAGGGTAAACAAATTTTGTTTCAATTGAGTGTTAAAAGCTTAATTTTCCCTAGGCCACTAATGCAAGAACATTTTAACGAAAACTATATTGAAAGTGATAAATACCCGACTGCAATTTTTAAAGGTACAATGGTTGAAGATATTGATTTTACAAAAGATGGAACATATACGGTTAACGCAACTGGCATTTTTACAGTACACGGTGTTGCAAAACAACGTACAATTGGTGGGAAATTAACTATTTTAAACGGGAAACCTTCAATAACTTGTAATTTTGATGTGTTATGTGCCGATCATAAAATTAAAATCCCAAAAATAGTTTTCACTAAAATTGCCCAAAACATCAACATATCAGTTAACGCAAATTACAACTAATTATGAGACTAAAATTACTATACACATTCATATTTATTTTATTTGTAGCGTTTTATGGTAAAGCACAAAACGCCGACTCGATTTTAAATAGTTTAGCCAGCAACAATAAACCCGAAAAAGTAACAGCAACTTTTAAAAGTACAAGATTAGTACTTTTAAATACCAACGAAACCCAAAAGAAAAAAGATTTGGCATTTTGGATAGCCCACCGCTTTGGCGATATTGGTGGAGAGTTTGGTGGTTCGCATACATTATTTGGCTTAGATAACGCCCAAGATATTTATTTTGGATTTGATTATGGTTTTACAGATAAATTTACAATGGGTGCAGGCCGAAGTAGGTACGATGAAACCTACAACTTTTCGGGAAAATACAAATTGATTGAGCAATTAAATACAGGTTTACCTTTATCATTAACCTTGTTTGCACAAACAGCATGGGTAACACGTAAACCTTATTTTAGCAACGAATTTACTTCCCAAGGGCAACGATTGTCGCACTACTTAGCAGCAATATTTACTTCAAAAATTAATAATGGCTTATCTTTTTTATTAAGCCCCAGTGTTTTACTAAGACAAAATGTTGCAGATGTTGGCGATAACAAAACTTTACCCGCTATTGGTTTTGGTGGGCGATGTAAAATTACTAACCGACTTGCATTAATTGTTGATTATACGTTAATTGAAGGTTTAGGCAGACCGAAAAACCTAGGCACTAAATATTATAACCCACTGGGTGCAGGTTTAGAAATTGAAACTGGAGGGCATGTGTTTAGTTTAAATTTCCAAAATTCACCTTATATTATCGAGAATAATTTTATTGCAAATACACAAAAATCGTGGACAAATGGCGGGGTAAGATGGGGATTTGCTGTGTTTAGAAATTTTAGTCTTTTTCAGAAAAAAAATAAAACCAATTAGCAACCTTAAAAAAAATAATATTATGGAACGTCAAGAATTTTTAAAAACTTTAGGAATTAGTTTTGCAGCGGTATGCGTTGGTTCGTGTATTAGTGCTTGTGGAAAAAAAGATGATGCTACGCCGGCAAATAATACACCACCTCCACCATCAGGTACATTTGTAAGTGCCGATTT
>JAYULE010000213.1:0-6069 GCA_043763845.1 Sphingobacteriales bacterium | reverse complement strand
AAGGCTTGCCTAATAATTCGTTTGCGGCAAATAAACCCGCTACTGCACTTGCTGCGCTCGAGCCTAAACCGCTACCCAAAGGCATCTTTTTTTCTAAGCTTATGCTAAAACCTATATCAGTGCGACCTAAATATTTTAGCAAACTAATAACGCAAGCACTAACCGTATTTTTTAGCGGGTCGCGGGTTAGTTTACCTTCGTCGCCAATTATATTGTCGATAATAACGCCAGGTTTATCGGTAATTTTCATCACCAATTCGTCGCCAGGTTGGTTAACGGCAAAGCCTAAAATATCGAAACCGCAAACCACATTTGCTACGGTTGCTGGGGCAAAAACTTTTATAGATTTACTGCTCATCGGCTTGCTCCTACTTTTACTAAATCGGCAAATACACCTGCAGCGGTTACGGCTGCACCTGCACCTGGCCCTTTTACAACCATTTGGGTTTCGTTATACCGCTCGGTGGTAAAGGCAATTATATTATCGCTGCCCGATAGCGCATAAAACGGGTGGTTTGCCCCAACCGATTGTAGGCTGATGCTAATTTTACCGCCCTCTAGTTTTCCAATGTAACGCAATACTTCATTTTTACTTTCGGCATCGTCTTTTATTTTAGCAAAAAAGCTTTCTGCTTTTTTTAATTCTTCATAAAAAGCTTCTACCGTGGGTGCGGTTAAACAACTTGCGGGTAATATTGCCCCCAAATCAACATCGCTAGCTTCAACAGGTAAACCTGTGTTTCGGGCTAAAATTAGCATTTTTCGCATAAAATCAACGCCACCTAAATCGTCTCGAGGGTCGGGTTCGGTATAGCCTTTTTCTTGTGCTTGTTTTACAATATCGTGGAAACTAACATCACCCTTAAAGTTGTTGAAAATGAAGGATATAGTTCCCGATAAAATGGCTTCAATCTTAACAATATCATCGCCACTTATAATTAAATCGTTTAAGGTTTTAATAATGGGCAAGCCTGCACCCACGTTGGTTTCGTAAAAGAAATCTACACCGTGTTTTTGTGCGGTATCTCGCAGTTCGGCAAATTGTTTATAATCGGCCGAGTTGGCAATTTTGTTACAGGTTACTACCGAAATATTGGCTTTAAAAATTTCGACATAATATTTAGATGGCGAAACGCTAGCTGTGTTATCAATAAAAACACAGTTAGGTAAATTTAAGGCTTTCATTTGCTGCACAAAATCGGGTAAATGTGCATCGGCAGATAAGGCCAAGTTTTGTTGCCAACTGTTCAAGTCTAAACCATCGGCATCAAAAATCATTTTTTTGGTGTTGCTTAATCCCACCACCTTAATATTTATTAAATTATGCTTTTGCAGATAAGTGTGGTGCGCATTAATTTGGCTCAATAACTCTTTACCAATATTGCCTACGCCTACCACAAAAACGTGTAGGGTTTTTTGTAGGGTATCAAAAAACGCATCGTGAACGGTGTTTAGTGCTTTTGATAAATCGGCATTGTTAATAATTACAGAAATATTATACTCGGACGAGCCTTGTGCAATTGCTACCACATTTACACCATTACGACCTAAAGCATTGAACAGTTTGGCAGCAATACCAGTGGTTTTCTTCATGTTTTCACCTACAATTGCCAAAACAGCTAGGTTACTTTCTATAACTACTGGGTTTAGTTTTGCCGCTTCTAACTCTAACTCAAACTCTTGCTCTATTAACGCTTTGGCTTTTTGAGCGTGGTTTGGGTTTACTGCAAAAGTTATCGAATGCTCAGATGATGATTGTGTGATAAGTATTACGTTAACCTGCTCCCTTGATAACAAAGAAAATAAACGGCCGCTAAAACCGGCTTTGCCCACCATTCCGCTGCCTTGAATATTAATAATGCTGATATCATCAACTGATGAAATACCTCTAATAGTTTGTGCCGATGGTTTGATATTATGGCGAATAACCGTACCAGCAAAAGAAGTATTAAAAGTATTTTTTATTACTATTGGGATTTTTTTAAGGAATGCCGGCGTCATGGTGGGTGGGTAAATTACTTTGGCACCAAAAAATGAAAGTTCCATAGCTTCGGTGTACGAAAGTTCGTCCATCGAGAAAGCTTTTTGCACACGCCTAGGGTCGGCGGTCATCATCCCATCTACATCAGTCCAAATTTCTATACTGCTACAATCTAAAGCTGCCCCTAAAATAGCTGCGGTATAATCGCTACCACCACGGCCTAAAGTAGTTATGCGGTTATGGTTATCGCTGGCAATAAAGCCAGTAGCAACTACAATGGCGTGTTTATGATGGTCGAAATAGTTTTTTATTAAGAAATTACTTTGCTCAAAATCAACTTTTGCGTTGTTAAAAGAGCTATCGGTTTTAATAATATCGCAAGTGTTTAAAAATTCTACTGCTTCAAAATCGGCCCGTAAAATACGACTAATCAAAAAGGCCGAGCATTTTTCGCCATAGCTTAAAACAGCATCACGGGTTTTTGGGCTCAGTTCTTGCAGGGCGGTTATACCTTGCATTAAATCTTCTAATGCCTGAAAATATAGCTTTAGAGTAGTTAAAACTTGGTTTTGCTGCTGTAAAGGCACTAACTCTTTAACTACTGTAAAATGGCGTTTTTCTATTTGAGCCAATTCGTCGGCAAAATCTATACCTGTAATTGCACCTTCGGCCATACTAATTAGCTGGTTAGTAAGCCCTCCCATTGCCGATACCACCAAAACTACCTGTTCTTGATCGGCAACATTTTGTTTTACAATAGTAACTAAGGCTTTTAATGCCTCGATACTACCTACCGATGTGCCACCAAATTTTAAAATCTTCATAATTTTTAAAAAAAAACGCCTTCCATGTTAGGGGAAGGCGCTGTGTGTATTTATGTAACCACTTTATCGCTCCCCTTACGCTTTTGTAGGCATAACGGTTGTAAATATTGTGGTTGTAGTTAAAGTTTTCAATGTTTTAATTTAAGTCTCAAAGCTAAACGATAGTTTTTAATATGCAAAAGAATTTTTGATATAATTTTGGGGTTAAAATTAACACCTTAGTGTTCAAAATACACTATATTTGAATATCAATATTTTTTTTGATGGAGGAAAGAAATATTTTTTATGATTTGGGCGTTTCCTGCCTGCCGGTAGGCAAGGTAACACGCTGTTCGCTGTATCCCCGATGAAAAATCGGGGGATGCCACTGCCATCGTTAACGCAACACACAGTACACACTTGATTTATATCCTTATAAAAGTTACAACATTGAATAAACAATTTTTTAAAACCAATACTTAGTAAAATGATTTTTACAAAAAAAACAGTTCTATTATCAATCATTTTTAGCAGTTTGCTAGCGGTTGCGAAAGCCCAGTATTATGGGCCAAGTTGGCCAGGCAATAATAATATGAATTTTAATTTTGGTGTTGGTTACTCCAAACCCATTACCATAAAAACATTAAAAAATTTCATCAATCTACCCGTAAAATTTAAGGTTACTACCCTAAACGACAGTGTAGAATTTGTACGTTCTAAAATTTATGCCGATACGGTTTTAAACCAAACCTATTTGATTAAAGTGAATAAGAAAATAGAAAAAAATAAGCCTGGCCGCGAAACTAAAATCTACGTTAAAGAAACCAAAAAAATATTTACAGAATTATTTGAGGGCGGAATATTAAATGGAGTAATTACAGATAGTTGTTGGCTATTTAAAGTGATAAATGGGCAAATTAGTGCATATTCACCTATAGCTAATCTTAAATTACAAACTAATTATTTAAACGCCTTTCAAGTTGCCGATGGCCCTATCCAAAAATTTGACCCCAAAGAGTTAGAAAAAGCAATAGCTGATAACCCGAAAGCAAAAAAAGCTTTTGACAAAAAAAATTATTATAAAGCGATAAATATTTATAATGGTATAGAGTAATTTTTTGGTTAGCCGCACCAATTTACCATTAAACAAGTTTTGCCAAACGCACCCTACCGTTGTGTAATAAACGGGATGGCAGTGGCAGCCCCCGTTTTTCTCGGGGCTATAACGTATCAGCCCGACTAGCCTTAACCCAAAGAGTAAAAATTTTGCTTTTCTAAAAAAATTTAAAACTAATAGCAACTCAATTTTTACACAAAAATTGCGTTTTAAATTGTGCTTGCATTGGTAAAAAACTACCTTCGTGATGATAAAAACAAAATTAATGATTGGTAAAATAACGCTTATATTTCTTTTAGTCTCGGTTTTAACTAACCCTATTGTAGCTCAAGAAAACAAAAAATGGGATATTGAAAAACCATTAAGCACCACCAAAACCATAAATTTTACCACAAACGAAGGTACATGGCTAAATTTAGATGTAAGCCCCGATGGTAAAGAAATTGTTTTCGATTTGTTAGGCGATATTTACAAAATGCCCATTAACGGTGGTGCAGCAACACTTTTAGCGGGTGGTTTGGCTTTTGAGGTACAGCCCAGGTTTTCGCCAAATGGCAAATATATTTCGTACACTAGCGATAAAGATGGTGCCGATAATATTTGGATTATGAACACCAACGGTACCGAAAAACGCCCCATAACCAAAGAAAATTTTAGACTTTTAAACAATGCGGTTTGGCTACCAAACAGTAATTATATTGTTGCCCGTAAGCACTTTACCAATACTCGCAGTTTGGGTGCTGGCGAACTTTGGCTGTACCATATTAGCGGCGGTTTAGATGGGGTGCAACTTACTAAGAAGAAAAACGACGAGCAAGACCAAGGCGAACCTTGCATAAGTGCTGATGGTAAGTCTGTTTATTTTAGCGAGGATGTGAGTGCTGGCCCTAATTTTAAATATAATAAAGACCCCAACGGCGAAATTTACGCTATACGCAAGTTAAATTTAGATAACGGCGAGTTTGAAAAAGTTGCGGGGGGTGCAGGTGGTGCGGTTAGGCCTCAAGTTTCGCCCAATGGCAAATTATTAGCCTTTGTAAAAAGAGTAAGGTTAAAATCGGTTTTGTATGTGCAAAATTTACAAACTGGCGAAGAGCAAGCAGTTTACGACGCCCTAAGTAAAGACCAGCAAGAAGCATGGTCTATTTTTGGTGTTTACCCAAATTTTAATTGGTTACCCGATAATAAAACCATTGTTTTTTACGCCCAAGGGAAAATTAGAAAAGTAAATATAGATACCCAAGAAAGCGCAGAAATACCTTTTACCGTAGATGTTAAACAAACCATTACCGATGCTTTACATTTTGAGCAAAAAGTTTTTACCGATGAATTTGATGTTAAAATGGTACGGCAGTTGGCAACATCGCCGGATGGAAAAAAAGTGATTTTTAATGCCGCCGGTTATTTGTACCAAAAAGATTTACCAAACGGAAAACCCCAACGTTTAACCCAAAACCAAGATTGGGAGTTTGAGCCCAGTTTTTCGACCGATGGAAAATTTTTGGTTTATACAACTTGGAACGATTTAACAAAAGCAGCCATTGTAAAATATAGTTTCGAGCTAAAAGATACCACGGTTTTATCCCACGAAAGTGGCTATTATTATTCGCCCAAGTTTTCTACAAAAGGCGATTACGTGGTGTATGCAAAAGGAACTGGAAATAACAATTTAGGTTATAGTTACGGCAAAAACCCTGGTATTTATACCGTACCAGCAATGGGTGGTAGCCCTAAATTTTTGTTGAAAGATGCCAGCAATCCACAATTTAATGTTACTGATAATCGTATTTTTTATAAAGTTACTTTTGGGGACAAAAACCTATTTAACAGTTGCGATTTAAATGGTAAAGATGTACGCACACATTATAGCAGCACTTACGCCAACCAATTTGCACCCAGCCCAAATAATAAATGGTTGGCTTTTAGTGAGTTGTTTAATGTGTATGTAACGCCTTTGGTTACGGTGGGTAATGCATTAGAACTGGCAACAAGCAATAAAAGTTTACCACTAAAAAAAATATCGAAAGATGCGGGTACGTGTATGCATTGGAGTGCCAATAGCAAAAATTTACATTACATTTTAGGGTCGAATTATTTTATAAAACCTATAAAAACTGCTTTTGATAATTTTGATGAATTAAATGATAATGCACCTTTAATTGATACCA
>JAYULE010000212.1:0-24531 GCA_043763845.1 Sphingobacteriales bacterium | reverse complement strand
CACGTGGGTAATGCGGCCTTCTTCGTTATCAAAAAAAGCTAAATCGCCTAGTTTGGCAGTCTCTAAAAAATCTACAACTATTCCTTGTTGGGCTTGCTGCCAGGCATCACGCTGTAATTTTATTCCCAAAGCAATAAAAACTTGTTGTGTAAAACCCGAGCAATCAATACCAAAATGCGTTTTACCTCCCCATAAATAGGGTACATTTAAAAATTGGCTAGCAAATTTTTCAACGTTCTGTTCAAAATTGGTTGGGTTGGGTAAAATAAATTCATTGATTTTTAGCGGGTACAATATTCCATTAAATCCAATATCGTTTTTATCTAGAAAATGTAAACGAGCCCCAAATGGTAAATAAAATTCTACAGTATTATTAGTGTTTTGAACTTTTATGAATGCTTGGCAGGCAATATTTGGTAATGAGTTTTGTAGTTTATTTGCTTCAATTTCACCTGTATTTTGGTGTTGGTTTTTATCAATCCAACCTAGGTAACCATCATCAACAATTTTAATTTGTAGCCAGTTATTTTCAGATTCTAATATGCTATATAATTCGCCAAAAAGCAGTTGAGTTATCATTTCGGCTTTGTGCGATGCAGTTGCTCGTATTGGCACTAATGGTAAATGGCAAATTTGTAATGGTAAATTCATATTGGCAAGGTTTTTGAAAAATGCTATTTTATTACTTAATAATTTAAATTTAAAGGCATAAAATTATAAACAAATTTAACATGAAAAATAACATACTATTTAGTAAAATTTTAATTGCTGTTGATGCTAGCACTTATTCGCAACAGGCGGCAAAATACGGAATGGCTTTGGCAAAAAATTTAAATGCACAAGTTGCTTTAGTTCATGTTGATGAATATATGGCGGTTGCAAATATTGCTGGCGACCCTATTCTTGGCGATCAGTTGATTGTTATTCCCGAACTTGCCGAAATACAAAAAGAAAGCGCCAACCAACTTTTAAAACAAATTATCGCCGATTACGCTGAGGGCTTAACCGTAATTCAAATTGTAAAAAATGGCGATATTAAAACCGAAATTTTAGAAACTGCAAATACGTGGTCTGCCAACATTATAGTTATGGGTACGCATGGGAGAAAAGGCTTAGATCATTTTTTATTAGGATCAATGGCCGAGAGCATAACCAGAAATGCCAACTGCCCTGTTTTAATAGTTCCAAATAAAGATGAAGATGATGAAAATTAAATTTAATTTTTTTTAAATGAAAACTTAAGTTGCAATAAGTAACTAAAAACTATAATTATGCAAGTAGCCATTACCATTGATGGCATTGGGTACCATTTTAATTGGTCCACAAATATTTTTAGTAATATATAGTTTAAAAAAATACATGCAATTACTACTAAAAAATATCTAAAAAGTTGTATGCGTTTCCGCAAAAAAGAGCTTTTAAAAACTACAAACATATTTAGGTATAACCCAATAGGAAAAGTTACTATAAAAGCCATTAAAAATGCGGCAATGTGCGAACTTATGGTTACAAAACCCAAATTTAGGTTTTGTTTATGTAGTAAATAATTGTATGATATAAAATATAATACTATGTTTAGCAAAGTGTTACCACCCCCACAAGCTGCGTACCTAAATGTTTGATACGGCATAATTTGTTTAAAAGGAGGGTAAAACCAATCTATAATATTTAAAATAAATTGCTTAAACTTTTGGTGTATAATTATAAACATTACTCCTTTAATTTTCTTTGATAACAGGGTGTAATTTTAAACTCCTCCAAGCTAGTACAACACCTAATAAAACCAAAACCGAACTTAACAAAAAAGGTGCACCAGGAAAATAAACTGGAGCGTTGCTGTTAGTGAAATAAGCGAAAATATTTGTCATAACAGGGGGTGCAAAAATGGTAGTGGCGCTCATTAAACTTGCCAAAGCGCCTTGTAATTCGCCTTGCTCGTTGGCTGGAGCAAAACCGCTAATAATGCTTTGCAATGCTGGGCCTGCAATACCGCCGATAGAGTAGGGTATTATAAACGCAAACATCATCCAACCTTTTGTGGCAAAAGCAAAAAGTATTAAACCTAAACTCGAAAGAAATAAACCAAAGAATAGCACTTTTTCGGGGCCTAATTTTGGTATTGCCCAACGTATTAAACCGCCTTGTACCAACCCTATCATTAAGCCTACAAAACCTAACGAATAGCCAACCCACGCTTCATTCCATTTAAATTTTTCCATACCGTAATAAGCCCAAGTGCTTTGTATGGCGTTATTTGCAATATACATTAGTATTAAAGTGAAAACTAAACCGCTAATTGCGGGATACTTTTTTAAATGCAAAAGCGAACCAACAGGGTTGGCTCTTTTTATATTAAACGGCCGGCGGTTTTCTTTAGCTAGCGACTCCGGTAACACAAAATAACCATACGCCAGGTTTAAAAAACTAAACCCTGCCGCGGCAAAAAAAGGTATACGAGGTCCAAATTGTCCTAAAATACCGCCAATTACAGGCCCTAACATAAAACCTAAACCAAAGGCCGCACCCACAATACCAAAGTTTTGCGCCCGTTTTTCGGGAGTGCTAATATCGGCAATATATGCGGTTGCAGTGGTAAAACTTGCACCCGTTATACCTGCAATAATTCGCCCTACAAATAGCCACCAAATAGTAGGGGCAAAGGCTAAAAATAAATAATCAATACCAAAACCCAATAACGAAAATAACAAAACAGGCCTTCTACCGTACTGGTCGCTTAAATTACCTAAAATTGGTGCAAAAATAAACTGGGTTAATGCATAAGCCAAAGTTAGCCAACCACCATACTCGGCAGCGGTGCTTAAATCGCCATGAATTAATTCTCTAATTAAGGTAGGTAAAACAGGAATAATAATTCCTAAACCTGTAACATCTATTAAAAGGGTTACAAAAATAAACCCTAATGCTGCTTTTTTGTTGTTTTTCATTATGATTTGCAAAAATGCAAATTTTAATGGGTTTTAAAAAGTTAGGTTTGATTTTTAGTGGGATATTTTGAATATTTATTGCATTAAATTGTATGTGCCAAAGTCTTAACTGAGTCTAAGTTAAAACGGGAAATTCCGCTAAAATTCGTGAATTCGTGGCATAAAAATTAAAGGAAATTGCCACGAATACACGAATTTTAATGTAGAAATATAAATTAGTGAATTCGTGGCATAAAAATTAAATGAAATTGCCACGAATACACGAATTTTAATGTAGAAATATAAATTAGTGAATTCGTGGCATAAAAATTAAAGGAAAATGCCACGAATACACGAATTTTAATGTAAAAATATAAATTCGTGATTTCGTGGCATAAAAAACTAAAAAAAATGCCACGAATACAACTATTGAGTTAAACCAAAATATATTATTACTTGTTTCTTCAAAAATACATTTGAAAAGCATTTGTACTCATTGTTTCACTCTAAAAATTCGATATTTCTTTTTAAGCCAGTAAATTTTGTTCGCTTTAAGGCGGATAATTTAAAGAGTTTGCCAAATACATCGTCGGTAATTTCTTGCCAATCTTGCTTAGTCATTCCTAGCAAATCGGGGTGGGGTATAAATTCTGGGTGTTGGTTGGGGACAGCAAAACGGTTCCATGGGCAAACATCTTGGCAAACATCGCAACCAAACATCCAATTATCCATTTTACCTTTAAAACTGTTGGGTAAATTGTCTTTTAATTCGATAGTTAAGTACGATATACATTTGCTTCCATCAACCACATAAGGCGCAATAATAGCTTGGGTTGGGCAGGCATCCATACATTTTGTGCAGGTGCCGCAATGGTCGGTGTAAAAAGGTAAATCGTAATTAAGTTCTAAATCAATAATTAATTCGCCTAAAAAAAAGAACGAACCAGCCTTTTTACTAATTAAATTACTGTGTTTTCCTAACCAACCAATACCCGCTTTTTGCGCCCAAACTTTATCTAACACAGGTGCCGAATCTACAAACGCTCTGCCATCAACCTCGCCAATGGTTTCGTTTATAAACTCCATTAACAAAGCCAGTTTTTCTTTTATCACAAAATGATAATCGGTACCGTAAGCATATTTCGATATTTTTGGTGCTGTATCATCCAAGGGTTTTTCATCGGTAAAATAATTTATCCCTACCGATATGATAGATTTTGCGCCATCAACCAATAACCTAGGGTCTAAGCGTTTATCGAAATAGTTTTCCATATACGCCATTTTACCATTGTAATTATTGCGCAACCATTCGTCTAAACGTGGTGCTTCCTCCTCTAAAAAATCGGCTTTAGCTATCCCACAAAACAAAAAACCTAAACGTTGGGCTTCGGCTTTTATAAGTTGCGTGTGGTTTTGATTATTCATTTTTTATGATTGGATTCTAAGATTAAACTACTTAATTAAATTTAAATACATTAAATTATACGTTTACCGTTACGGTTTAAAACCCAATAACCAAAAAATCCTGCCAACACACTTGCAGTTAAAATACTAAACTTGGCTAACATTTGTGATTCAAGGTTTGGCAAAGAAAGTAGAGCAATAAAAATAGACATGGTAAAACCAATACCTCCCAAAATACCTACCCCTATAATTTGTTGCCAGTTGCAGTTTTGCGGCAGTTGTGCTAATTTAAATTTAACTGCAAGCCACGAAAATAGGGTAATACCCAAAGGTTTACCTATTATTAAACCGCAAATTATCCCCAAACTTAAAGGCTGGGTAAAAGCTTTAAACATATTTGTAGTAAAGGTTATATTGGTATTTGCCAAAGCAAAAATTGGCATTATTAACAGGTTTACTGGTAAAGTTATGGCGTGTTCCAGTTTTTCTAATGGCGATTTTTGTACTGTATTATTAGTAGGTACAGTAACCGCTGTTAAAACCCCAGCAATAGTGGCGTGTATGCCCGAGTGGTGTATAAAATACCACATTAACATTCCTGGTAAAATATAAAATGCTACGTTTTTTATGCCTAACCTATTAAATATCAATAACAATAAAAAAACACCCAAAGCATATAAAAGATAATTGTAATGTATTTGTTGCGAATAAAAAAAGGCGATTACTAAAATTGCTCCTAAATCATCGACAATTGCTAAAGCGGTTAAAAATATTTTTAATGATAAGGGAACTTTTTTACCTAGAATGCCTAAAATAGCTATTGCAAAGGCTATATCGGTAGCCATTGATATACCCCAACCAGCTGCCGTTGGGGTGCCGTAATTAAACAGGAAGTAAATAAAAGCGGGTATAAACATTCCGCCCAAAGCGGCCATAATGGGTAAAAGGGCTTTTTTAAAAGATGCCAATTCGCCTTCAATTACTTCACGTTTAATTTCAAGGCCAATTAATAAAAAAAATACGGCCATTAAGCCATCGTTAATCCATTGGGATAAAGAATATTTTAAATGGAGGTTAAATATGTTGATACCCAAATTAGTGGCTAAAAGTTGCTTAAAATCATCAGCTAAAAAACTGTTTGCAATTATTAGGCTAGTTATAACACAAAAAATAAGCACAAAACCTCCCAGCGATTCGGATTTAATAAAATTGGCGAAAGATTGTTTATTTATTTTTTGAGCCATTTTTTGCAGAAAATGTATTTTGGGTTAAGATATAAATTTATACTTATTTGGCTAAAGCATTTCGGTTAATGTAAAAATATGTACGTAATTGTTGGAAAAAATCTAAAGCAAAGGAATTTACTTCATCAATTAAAAAATAAAAATTTAACCCTATTTTAAGCAATCAAAAATCATACATCAAAAATCATAACTCTATTTCAGGCAATCAAAAATCAAACCTCAAAAATCACAAATCTACACCAGGTAATCAAAAATCAAACCTCAAGAATCACAAATCCCTAAAAGTATCTCCTTGTTTCATATCGCCAGTTTCGAAACCTTTTTTAAACCAAAACATACGTTGTGCCGATGTGCCGTGGGTAAATGCATCGGGTACAATATAACCTTGACTTTCTTGTTGTAATTTATCGTCGCCAATAGCATTTGCTGCGGTTAAAGCTTCTTCAATGTCGCCATCTTCTAAAACATTTTTCATGTTTTTTTGGTAATGTGCCCAAACCCCTGCATAAAAATCGGCTTGTAGTTCTAATTTTACCGATAGTTTATTGTACTCATCTTTACTTAAAGTATTACGAGCTTCATCTAATTTTTGAGTAGTTCCCATTAAATTTTGAATATGGTGGCCAACCTCGTGTGCAATAACGTAAGCCATTGCAAAATCGCCCGATGCATTAAATCTGTTTTTTAAATCGTCATAAAAACTTAAATCAATATATACTTGTTGGTCGCCTGGGCAATAAAATGGGCCCGAAGCTGAAGTGGCGCCTCCACATGCCGATTGTATTTGGCCGTTAAAAACTATGAGTTTTGGTTGCACATATTGCATATTGTTTTCTGCAAAAACTTTAGTCCAAATGTCTTCCGTATCGGCTAAAACAACTTTTGTAAATTTTGATGCTTCTGTTTGTGGGTCAATTCCTGTCGTTTGCTCAGTTTGCCCTCCGCCCTGTGATACTTGATTTATAAGATCAATAGGGTTTTTACCCATTATTAAACCTATAACTACCAACACAATTGTCCCAATACCTCCTAATGCAAATTTTCCTCCGTTGCCACCTCCGCCAAATTGTACATTACTACTTTCTCTTCTACCTAACCATTTCATATTTTTGTTTTGTTTTTTTTAAGCAAAATTTAAACCAAAAAAAACCACCATCGGTATATGATGGTGGTTAAATTTTATTAGTAATTTGAATTATTATTTAATAAACAACAATTCTCTAAATTTAGGTAAAGGCCAAGCGTTATCGTCAACTAATAGTTCTAATTTATCAACATGGTAACGTATTGGCTCAAAAAATGATTTTACTTTTTCGTCGTAAGCAATTGCTTTATCTCTAGCATGTTCTAAAGCGTTTGCAACTTTACGTTCTTCAACCATAGCATAAACGTTATCTTTTATAAATTTAACGTGTTGCGATATTTGTTTAATAATAATCATTTGCGCTTCGTAAGCATCGGCATCTAAGCCAATATCTTGTAAGCCTTTTACGTTAGTTACTAATTTAGTTTGATACTCAACAGCAACAGGTATAATTACGTTAGTTACTAATTCGCCCATTACCCTAGCTTCAATTTGGATTTTTTTGTAGTAATCTTCAATCAAAATTTCGTGGCGAGCGTGTGCTTCACGTACACTAAATACGCCAGTTTCTTGGAATAACTTAGCGGTTTTTTCAGTTAACAATGCATCTAAAGCTTTCGGAGTAGTTTTAATGTTGGCTAATCCACGGGCTTCGGCTTCGGCAGCCCACTCATCGCTATAACCATTACCTTCAAACCTAATTGATTTAGATTCTTTGATATATTTTTTTACGATAGTTAAAATGGCAACATCTTTTTTATCGCCTTTTTTAATTAATTTATCTACATCGGCTTTAAATTTAATTAATTGGTCGGCAACTATCATGTTTAAAACCGTCATTGGGTTTGATGAGTTTGCTGATGAACCAACGGCTCTTAATTCAAATTTGTTACCTGTAAATGCAAATGGAGAAGTACGGTTTCTATCCGTATTATCCAACAAAATTGAAGGAATTTTAGGGATGCTGTGCCACATGGTACTATCCTCTTTTACTTTTTTGCTAATTCTTGAAGTTTCAATTTCGTCTAAAACATCGTTTAATTGGCTTCCTAAGAAAATAGAAATAATTGCTGGTGGAGCTTCGTTTGCGCCTAAACGGTGATCGTTGTTAATTGATGCTATTGATGCCCTTAACAAATCGGCGTGTTCGTGTACTGCTTTTACCGTATTAACAAAAAATGTTAAAAACATTAAGTTGTTTTTAGGGGTTTTTCCTGGCGATAATAAGTTTTTTCCAGTGTTGGTAATTAACGACCAGTTGTTGTGTTTACCCGAGCCATTTATGCCAGCATAAGGTTTTTCGTGTAATAACACTTTAAAGTTATGTCTACGAGCAACTTTATCCATCAAATCCATCAATAATTGGTTATGATCAATAGCTAAGTTTATTTCCTCGTAAATTGGCGCACACTCAAACTGAGAAGGCGCAACCTCGTTATGGCGAGTTTTTAGTGGGATACCTAATAATAAAGCTTCGGTTTCAAAATCTTGCATGTAAGCATAAACACGCTCGGGTATCGAACCAAAATAATGATCTTCTAGCTGTTGGTTTTTTGCTGATGAATGACCAAATAAAGCTCTACCAGTTAATAACATATCTGGGCGAGCATTAAATAAAGCTAAATCAACTAAAAAGTATTCTTGCTCTATACCTAACGATGCGTTAACTTTAGTAATACCTTTATCAAAGTAACCACAAACATCAACCGCCGCTTTATCTAAAATTGATAAGGCTTTTAATAAAGGTGCTTTATAATCTAAAGCTTCGCCTGTATAAGATACAAATACAGTTGGGATACAAAGTGTTTTATCGTAAATAAATGCTGGTGAAGAAGGATCCCAAGCGGTATAACCTCTAGCCTCGAAAGTGCTACGGATACCACCGTTAGGGAAACTTGAAGCATCGGGCTCTTGTTGTACTAAAGCATCGCCCGAGAATTTTTCAACAGCAACACCATTACTATCAGGCTCAAAAAACGAATCGTGTTTTTCGGCAGTATTACCTGTTAATGGTTGAAACCAGTGTGTATAATGTGTAACACCTTTTCCCATAGCCCACGATTTCATTGCAGTAGCTATATGCTCGGCAATATCTCTTTCTATAGGCGTACCATTTTCCGCCGCATCGGCAATTGCTTGGTACGACTCTTTAGACATAAACGCCTTCATTTTTACTTTATCAAAAACATTTGCGCTATAAAAATCCGAAATTTTTGATGATGGGGGTGTTACCTCAGGAATTGTTCTTCCTAATACTGCTTGTAAAGCTTGAAATCTAATTGTTGACATATTGTTTACTAATTTATTTATTTACGTTATATTTTTAAATATTTGCACTAAAATAGAATGTTTTTATCAAATATGTAGTTTTTTTATAAAAAAAATTAAAAAAAGTATAAATAAATCTAAAATGTACTTTGCTTAAAAGTATTTTTAGATAAAAAAAGTTTGTTATGTATTAATTTTGAACTAAAATATAATTAATTACTGCCCTTTTTAATATTTTTTAATATTACATTATTTAAACATATTATGCTACTATTTATAATTTAAGCAATAGAATTGATACATATTACAGTAAAAAGGAGAAAAGATTAAATAATTCAAAAAAAATTTGGATGTTATTTAAAATATTTACAATTTAGCAAAAAATAAAACCGAAATTAATAATACTTAAATCTAAACTAAAATTTAAAAAAATGAAAAAAATCTTACTAAGTTTAACTGCATTATTTGCAGTAGCAATTGGAGCAAACGCTCAAGACACCCCACTTTCTATTTCTGGTTACGGAGATGTTTATTACAAAGCAGATTTTGCTAAAAAATCAAATAACATTGGAACAAGTTTTGCAACAGACCAAAATTCACTATCTATTGGTATGATTGGTTTAGCATTAAAAAAAACAACTGGAAAAGCATCATTTGTGGGTGAGTTATCTTATGGTCCACGTGGACAAGGTCAGTCTATTCCAGATGTTGGTGGTCAATCGTTCCACATTCAAAACCTAAACATGACTTATGCTTTTACTCCCGAGTTTAGCATGGCAGTGGGTTATTTTGGTACTTTCGTGGGTTACGAAGTTATAGCACCTACTGGTAACTTTAACTATTCTACTTCTTATTTATTTACAAACGGTCCATTCCAAAACGCTGGTGTTAAAGCTACTTATGCATTTTCTCCTAAAGTTAGTTTAATGGTAGGCGCATTCAACGACAACTGGAATGTTTACAAAGCTAATTCAGATTTTGGTTTAAATACAATTGGAGCACAGTTAACTGTTACGCCAATAGAAGGTTGGACAGCTTATGCTAATGTTTTAAAAGGTTATGTATCTGGAACTATATTAGATTTAACAACATCTTACCAAATTACTAAAACTTTTAAAGCAGGCTTAAACGTTGCAGATTTTGAAGCTGGTTCAGAATATGGTGGTACACCTTCAGTTAAATATGCAGGTTATACAGGTGCTGCACTATACCTTCAAAATGCATTTACTGATAAATTTAGCTTAGGTGTTAGAGGCGAATATTTTAGTTCTAAAAATGTAACAGCTGGTGGCAATACATATGCTGGTGTTATACCTAAAGAGTCAGTTATATCGGCTACTTTATCAGCAAACTTTAAAGCTGGTGGTTTAACTTTTATACCAGAGGTTAGAATGGATAACGGTTCTGCAACTCAATTTTTCAAAGAAAATGGCGCTTCAACTAAATCAGCTTCACAAGCTACTTTAGCAGTTGTTTACGCATTTTAATCAAACCAAATATTATTTATAAAAAGGGCGCTTATGTAAGCGCCTTTTTTTGTTGAATAATTTTTTTAATAAGCCGCTTTGTTACAATAAAACTGTATTTTTATTAGAATGGCCGCCTTGTTTTTCATAAAATAGTTCTTGTCACTCTGAACGAAGTGAAGAGTCTCATAAAAAGGCGTTCCCTAGACTCTTCGTTGCACTCAGAGTGACAGGTATTCAAAAAACAGACTTGTCACTCTGAACGAAGTGAAGAGTCTCTAAAAACATTGATTAGATTCCACGCTTCGCTCTGAATGACAGGTGAAAATCTGTAAAATCTGAATAATCTGTGAGCCATAATTTTGTAATGTTTGACGAAGTTAAGAGACCCATAAAAGGCGTTCCTGAAGCTCTTCGTTGCACTCAGAGTGACAGGTAGAGATTCCACGCTTCGCTCTGAATGAATAAAATTCTGCTCTAAATCTCTTAATATCTAATAAAAATTACCTTATCAACAATTGCTCGTAAGGAACCCTAGTAGTAATAGAACGCCCTAAAGTTAACTCATCGGCATATTCAATTTCGCCGCCAAAAGCAATGCCACGGGCAATGGTACTTATTTTAACGTTAAAATCTTTAAGTTTTTTGTGGAGGTAAAAAATGGTAGTATCGCCTTCCATAGTGGCACTTATGGCAAAAATAATTTCGGTTATTTCGCCAAGTTTTATGCGTTCAATTAACGACTGTATGGCTAAATCTTGAGGTCCAACGCCATCCATTGGCGATATTAATCCTCCCAAAACGTGGTATAAACCATGGTATTGGTTGGTGTTTTCAATTGCCATAACATCTCGGGTATCTTCAACCACACAAACCAACGTACGGTCTCGTTTGTGGCTTAAGCATATTTCGCACACCGCTTGGTCGGAAAGGTTATGGCATTCTTTGCAAAATTGTATGTTATTTTTAAGATTTAATAAAGCGAAAGTAAACTTATCAACATCGGCATTATCTTGGTTTAAAAGGTGTAAAACTAATCGTAAAGCGGTTTTTTGACCAATTCCAGGTAGACTCGAAAATTCGTTTACAGCACCCTCTAACAATTTAGATGAAAAATTCATTTTGCAAAAATAAAAATTAAATACTAATTAGCGTTTTGCTATCTTGTAAAAACTCAAATCAAAAATTAAATATGGCTCCAATTGTTTTGCTCACCTTTATTATTACTTATTTTTTGATGCTGATTTTAATTTCACATTTCACTTCAAAAAACTCATCCGATAATTCAACATTTTTTATAGCCAACCGAAACTCAAAATGGTATTTGGTAGCTTTTGGTATGATAGGCACCGCATTAAGTGGGGTAACTTTTATATCGGTACCGGGGCAAGTGGGCGCAGCGGCGGGCAACCAGTTTCAATATTTCCAATTTGTGTTGGGCAATGCCATAGGTTTTATAATTGTGGCTACGGTTTTATTGCCATTGTATTACCGCTTAAATCTTACCTCAATTTATAGTTACATAGAACAACGCTTAGGAATTGTAAGTTATAAAACTGCAGCTGGTATTTTTTTATTAAGCCGCACCATAGGCTCGGCATTTAGGTTGTATTTAGTAGTTATAGTTTTACAACGATTTATTTTTGATGCCTATGGAGTTCCGTTTGCAGTTACAGTCGCATTTTCGTTATTGTTAATCTGGCTTTACACATTTAAAGGTGGTTTAAAAACCATTATCATTACCGATTCTTTACAAACTATTTTCCTTGTTTCATCGGTTATTTTAACCATTTACTTTATCTGCAACAGCTTAAACCTAAATTTTATACAAGCTTTTGAAACGGTTAAAAACAGTGCTTATTCTAAAATTTTCTTCTTTGATGATTTTGTAAGCAGCAAGTTTCATTTTTTTAAGCAAATTGTAGGCGGTATTTTTGTAACTATTGCCATGATAGGCTTAGACCAAGATTTAATGCAAAAAAACCTAAGCTGTAAAAACATAAAAGAGGCACAAAAAAATATGTTCACCTTTACAGGGATATTTGTTGTAATAAACCTATTTTTTTTAAGCGTAGGTGCATTGCTTTACATTTATGCCGCCAAACACCACATAGCTATACCTACGGATGCCCAAGGTTTGGTAAAAACCGATTTCCTTTTCCCAGAAATTGCCTTAAACCATTTAACCTTAATACCTGGTATTGTGTTTATGTTGGGTTTAACAGCTGCAACATTTGCCACTACCGATTCGGCTTTAACCGCCCTTACTACTTCTTTTTGTGTAGATTTTTTAAATTTTGATAAAAAAGAAAACGTGAATGATGCTGTGCATATAAAAACCCGCCACGGGGTACATATTGGTTTTTCGGTATTAATGGTTTTGGTGGTTTTAATATTTAATCAAGTAAATAATATGGCGGTTGTTGGGGCAATTTTTAAGGTAGCATCTTACACTTACGGGCCATTACTGGGATTGTATGCCTTTGGTTTGCTAATACAAAATCGAGGTGTACACGATAAACTAGTGCCTATTATTTGTGTTTTAGCCCCTTTTTTGTGTTTTATGTTAAATACTTACTCGGCAAAATTAATGGGCGGCTATATTTTTGATAACGAACTAATTTTAATAAACGGCTTAATTACCTTTGCAGGCTTAATGCTAATATCTTATAAAAAAACAATTGTAAAATTATGAGTACATCAATCGACGAGAAAATAAGAAATGCACTAGAAAACAAAACATGGCATGAGATTAAAGCCACCGATTCGTGGCAAATTTTTAAAATTATGGCCGAATTTGTTGAAGGTTATGAAAAGCTGGCAAAAATTGGCCCTTGTGTAACCATATTCGGCTCGGCTCGCACACCAGCCGAAAATAAATATTACCAAATAGCAGTAGAAACTGGCCGTTTATTATCAGAACGTGGCTACGGTGTAATTACTGGCGGTGGCCCAGGTATTATGGAAGCAGGTAATAAAGGTGCTTTTGAGGCTGGCGGAAAATCGGTTGGGTTAAACATCGAACTACCCTTTGAACAGTTTCATAACAAGTATATTGAGCAAAATAAATTATTAGAGTTCGATTATTTTTTTATTCGTAAAGTGATGTTTATGAAATACTCGCAAGGTTATATTGTAATGCCTGGCGGTTTTGGCACTTTAGACGAGCTTTTTGAAGCCATGACGTTGATACAAACTGGTAAAATTGCCCGTTTCCCAATTGTTTTAGTAGGTACCGAATTTTGGGGAGGTTTAATTAGTTGGATTACCGAAACAATGCTGAGTAAAGAAAACAATATAAGCCCCGAAGATTTAAATCTTTTTAGATTGGTTGATACTGCCGAAGAAGCCACCGAACATATTTTTAGATTTTATGATAAATATATGCTGAAACCGAATTTTTAGGGTTTTGTTAAAAAAATTAAAAAATTATTAGGCATAAAATATTAGGGTATATTATTGCAAAACAAAAGGTTGTCAATTTTTAATAATTATTAAATGAAATTAGAGAGATTTTGGGTTGAAAAATAGTCCAAAATCTTATTTTTGGCCTGCGGAAAGAAGTTTAGATTTAGAGATTTTTTCTTTTACATCTAACAAATCTTGCTCGCATAGTTGTCCCAGATGAATTGATGGAGAATTAAGAAGCATGTTATAAATTGTTTCTGATTTTTAGGTAACTAAATTAGAACAATCAACATAAGAAGTATGTCTTAAAAAAGGTCTTTTTTCATTATTTTGTAGTAACTCAAGGTGCTCATTTCTTAATTCAGCAGTAGGAAAAAAATTTGAATTTATTTGTGAATTAATTCTTACAAATGCAATTGTAATTTTATCAAAATTAATAGCAACAAGAATCAGCATTTTCTCTTTTTTTGCAGCTTTATCAAAAAATTTGAAAACGGAACCGATTTTAAAGTTAATATCTGCTAAATTTTTTCTTTGTTCATAAGATAGTTTACTAGCAATTGAGTTGTTCATCAAAACTAAAATTAAGTGTTTCGGATGTAGTTTTAATATAATCTAACATTTGTGATGTTGCACCTTTCGCTTTTGCAATTTCTAGATAAGGTATAATTGAGTTTTTGCCAAGATGTTTTAAAGTCCAATTATATGCAGCATCGTGAGATTTGGTTTTTAAATCTCCAAACGATAAATGTCTATTTTCTTCGATTGCTTCGTCAAGACAACTTATGTCTGATTCAGATAATAAGTCCCCGTCGGGTTGTTGTTTGACCTTAACAATATTTTCTTGCGTAATTTCAAAAAACTTAGGGTTTACTTTCGAATATTTTATTTCATCATACGAAATTTAAGGAACCGGCCCAAAATCCATAGCAATTATGTTATCTCCAGTTATGGGTCTTCCGTATTTTACTAAATGCTTTTGTTCGGCAAAATATAAAATTTTCAATAAAGAATATTTATCCCACTCACCGCCCAACATATTGCATATATACAACATTGAGCATATTGATTTTTCTCTGTTAAACGGAAAGTCTATCATATTTTTAGCCTGCAAAACTAATTATTTTAGTTAAAGGTAGTAAAACAAATTTTAAATAGTAAAAAAAGTTTTATGTACAATATATTGAAATCAAAACTCTTTGGTAAAAATTAAGTTTTTTTGAAGATATCATGTACTTTTACCAAAAGAACTATGCGATATTTTTTACTTTTATCACTTTCTTTAACTTTTTTAAACGCACATGCACAATTTGTAAAAAACCAACAATTTATTGGTTGGCGATATAATGATGATATAAAGCTAAAATCTTTCCCCAATAAAGATACAAGTTTAAATTGTGTGGTAATAATAATCGCCTAAAAGCTTAGTGATTTGTGCGATTTATTAAGTTATCAATTTTTTAATATAAATTTAATATTGGCTCATAAAAAAAGTATTTAATATTTTTACCTTTACATTAATTTACTATTGAAAATTTTAATTTAAAAATTATTTTTATAATTTTTATGCTGGTATTGATCATAATTTCAAAAAAATCAATATTATAAACTTTAACAATTTTAAAAGTCGAAATACCCTCATTACTACATGCTCAAATACAATTTATTTTTATTTATATTTCTAAATCATTTTTTTTTACCGGCTCAAATTACAACCGAAAGTGTAGATGGAGAATTAATTAAAAGTAAACAATTGTTCTTAGCCAATAATGTAAAACACAATCAAACATCAACAAACGATTATATAAGCATTTATCAAAAATACATAAGTGGTATTCGTGGCCAACAATGCCCAATGTACCCAAGTTGCTCTAATTTTGGGCTAAAAACGTTTAGCGAAAGAAAATTTGCAGAAGCTTTTGTTTTAACTTCCGACCGTTTGTTGAGATGTGGACACGAACCTAATAATTACGACCTAAGTTTAAGACCAAATGGATTTAAATTCATTGATTATCCAGCATATCAAAATGCGCCAAACGAAATTTATTACACTAAAAACGCTTATTATTTCTCTTATTCCGACAAAATAAAAGACGATTCTACGCTTACATTCGTTAAAAAATTAATTAACAATCATTATTACCGTGAAGCCCTTTTAGAAATTATGAGGGTTGAATATCGCTATCCCTTATTTAACATTGATTTATTTACGAATAAAATTATTTGTTTTAAAGCGTTAGGGGAATATGAAAATGCATTATTTGACTATGAAACTAAATGCCCTAACGAATATAAAAATTACTCAGAACTAGTTTTTCAAATAGCGGTTATTCAATTTAAACTAAATAATTATACTCAAGCTCTACAAAAAAATAAAATCTCTTCAGAATTGTGTAACGATGAATACTGTAAATCAAAAATTATTTTGTTAGATGGTGTTTTGTATGCCAACAAATTTGAATGGCAAAAAGCTATGCAATCTTATTCTAATCTTTCTCAATTAGAATCTTACAAAAAATTAGCAGATATTAATTATACTCTTGCTTGGCAAGGCTCTCAGCTTAAGTTTAAAAATCCTAACCTGGCAAGTATTTTATCAATAATACCAGGTGCTGGTTATGCTTACGCTGGGCACAAACAAACTGCAATTTCTGCGTTTTTGGTAAATAGTTTATTGGCGTATGCTACTTATACTAGTTTTAAAAATAAAAATTATGGTATGGGTTTATTAACTGGTGTTTTTAATTTAAGTTTTTATATAGGCAATATTTATGGTGCAGCAAAAAGTACTAAACGTTACAACGAACAACAACAAAAATCAATCATAAACAAATTAGAATTTAACTCAAATCTTTAAACCCTTAAAACCCTGAAAACAATGATTACAAAAATCCAAAACTCAAATTATTTTAAAAACACAGTATTGTTATTAGCTGTGGCCGTATTATCAATGTCCTTTAAAATTAGTGGCAACGGCGAAGTTATTTTAGCACAAGGCACAAAAGTGGTATTATAAACCGTTTCTACTATCTATTCAGACCAAGTTACTGTTGGTCAAATGGTTGATTTTAAAGTTAGATATGATGTTAAAGTTGATGGTATTACCGCTATTGCAGCAGGTGCGATCGCAAAAGGTCAAGTAATGAGAGCGGACAAAGCAAAAGGACTCGGTAAAGAAGGCTTTGTTGAAATTTTAATTAAATCGGTAACTGCTAAAGACGGGCAGGAAGTTGTACTTTCGGGTGGTAATGTGTATCAACAAGGACAGGATAAACAAACTTTAGCCCTTGTTTTAGGTATATTAGTTTGTATTTTATTTTTAACAATGAAAGGTAAAAATGCAGAAGTGCCAGCTGGTTACGAAGTTAATTCATCTGTTGCAACAGCAACTACTGTAAAATTATAGTATTTACACAAAATACTAACGATAATTTAAACAGGGATTTTAATTAATTCCTGTTTTTTTTATTGTAAAGATTGCTATTCAAATTATTTTAAAAGCTTATTAACAATAATGTTAAAGTAAATTATCGTCTTACAATAGCCCTTAAAATTTGCTTTACCAAACCCGGCCCTTGATAAACAAAACCCGTATATATTTGCACTAAACTTGCACCAGCATTTAATTTTTCTATTGCGTCTTCAGCATTATGAATGCCGCCAACCCCAATAATTGGGAAAGAGTGATTTGATTTTTGGGATAAATATTTTATTACTTCGGTAGATTTACTGGTTAAAGGTTTACCACTTACACCTCCCGCTTGGTTTTGTAAGGCTTGGGCGGATAGAAGACCTTCCCTAGAAATAGTGGTATTGGTAGCAATTACACCTGCAATTTTGGTTTCTTGTACAATTTCTACAATATCATCTAACTGCTGAGTGGTTAAATCGGGAGCTATTTTTAAAAGAATAGGTTTAGGTGCTTGGTTTTTTAAATTTAGGTTCTGTAAAGTATTTAAAATATGCTTTAATGGTTCTTTTTCTTGTAATGCCCTTAAATTTGGCGTATTTGGCGAGCTTACGTTTACCACAAAATAATCTACCACATTAAACAATGTGTTAAAACAAATTACATAATCGTTTACTGCGTTTTCGTTGGGGGTATTTTTATTTTTGCCAATATTGCCACCAATAATTAGCCCATTTTTTTTAACGCTAGATAGTTTTTTTGCCAATGCTACTACTCCATCGTTGTTAAAACCCATTCGGTTTATTAGTGCATCATCGACTTTTAACCTAAACATACGTGGTTTTGGATTACCAGCTTGCGGTAAGGGGGTTACGGTACCTACTTCAATAAATCCAAAACCAAAATTTGCCAATTCTTCTATATAATCGCCATTTTTATCGAAACCTGCGGCTAAACCTACTGGGTTTTTAAAATGCAAACCCAATATGTTTGTTTCTAAGTTTTTGTTTTCTACTCTATAAAATGCTTTTATCGCTTTAGAAAGCGGTTTTATTTTATGCAATCTTTTTAGCCAATTGGTAACAAAATAATGTATGTTTTCTGGGTCGAATTTAAAAAGAATGGTTTTTACAATTTGATACATTATTTGAAAATAATTTTATAAGTTTTAATTAACTAAAGTTTCGGAGGTATATAAAATTTACTATTTGAGTTTATTTATTCACTATTTTGTTTACAACCAGCTTTGTGTTCTTTGCGCTTCCCTTTGCGTTCTTTGCGGTAAAAAATAATCTTAGGTTTTACCGCAAAGAACGCAAAAATTTACGCAAATCCTGTGGCTTTTACCCAGCTAATGTTATAAAAAAGCTGTAATTTCGTTAAAAAATAATACATTTTAAAAATTTAATTCCCAGCTTCACATATTTACTTTCTCCCAAACTTAAGTAATTAATTATTTAAATTTTATATTGATTATGATATAAATAAACATTATTTCAACGCATTTAAACTTTCCTTTAAAATATCCAACTTAGCTTGTGCATCTAACAATTTATTTTTTTCGTTTGCCACGATTTCGGGTTTAGCATTGGCCACAAATTTTTGGTTGTTTAGTTTTGCGCTTACCGAATTTAAAAATCCGTTTAGGTAATCTATTTCTTTACTTATCCGTTCAATTTCGCCTTCTACATCTACACTCCCCGCAAGGGTAACAAAAAACTCATCCTTCCCCGCAAGGAAAGAAAATGCTCCCTCAACTTTATCAACTACAATTTCGAAACTATTAAGGTTTGCTAATTTTTCTATAATGGTTTGGTAATTGGTAAAATTAATATCCGAATTTGCTTTTATGGCCAATGGTAAAGCCTCTTTTGGCGAAATTTGCTTTTGGTTTCGTAGGTTTCTAATTTCGGCAATGGCTTGTTTTACAATTTCTATTTCTTTTAAAATTGGTGTATGAAACGGTTTAGAAGGGGTTATTTGTGCTACAATACAACAATCTAATGCCTGTCTTATTCCAAAAACTTCTTCATCATGCCAAAGTTCTTCGGTTAAAAATGGCATAAAAGGGTGCAATAGTTTTAAAATATCGGCAAAAAAAGCTACGGTTGCGTTATAGGTTGCGGTATCGGTAAATTGCTGGTAAGGCGGTTTTATCATTTCGAGATACCATGCACAAAAATCGTCCCAAACTAGCTTATAACAAGCCATTAAAGCTTCGGATAGGCGGTAATTTGTAAAATGATTTTCTATTTCGGTTAGGGCTTCTTGGTATCTGTTGGCAAACCAATCGATAGCAATTTGGTTGGGAGTTTGGGTTTGCTGTTTATCTAAATTTTGGGGTTTAATACCTTTTATTAATTTAAAAGCATTCCAAATTTTATTGGCAAAATTTCTTCCTTGTTCGCAGCTACTTTCATCAAACATAATATCGTTACCCGCTGGCGAACATAACAACATACCCACACGTACACCATCGGCACTGTATTTTGTGATTAAATCTAGGGGGTCGGGCGAGTTGCCTAACGATTTCGACATTTTTCTACCCAATTTATCCCTCACAATCCCCGTAAGGTAAACGTTTTTAAAAGGTGCTTTGCCTCTAAATTCGTGACCAGCCATAATCATTCGGGCTACCCAAAAAAACAATATTTCGGGTGCGGTAACTAAATCATTAGTAGGGTAATAGTAGTTTATATCGGCATTGCCTTTGATGTTTGGGTCGGCAAAAATGGTAGGGTCGAAAACCGAAATCGGCCACAGCCAAGATGAAAACCAAGTATCTACTACGTCTTCATCTTGCTTAATATCGTTAATGGTTAGTGGTGAATGTTGAGCTTCAAGATTATATTGCTGCAGTGCTTCTTCGGCAGTTTTGGCAATAACAAAACTACCATTTGGCGCATACCAAGCTGGTATTTGTTGCCCCCACCATAACTGACGAGAAATGCACCAATCTTTAACATTACCCATCCAATGGCGGTAAGTGTTTAAAAATTTATCGGGAATTAGGTTTACTTCGCCGTTTTCTACATAATCTAATGCAGGTTTTGCCATTTCTGTCATTTTGCAAAACCATTGCATAGATAATTTAGGTTCAATGGCCGCATCGGTACGTTCCGAAAATCCAATTTGCGATTTATAATCTTCCGTTTTTTCTAAATTACCTGCTTCTTCCAACAGTTTAGCAATTTTTTTACGGGCAATAAAACGGTCTTCTCCTACTAAAATTTGGGCTTTTTCGTTTAGCGTACCATCATCGTTTAAAATATCAATAATGGGTAAATGGTGTTTTTGGCCTAATTCGTAATCGCTTAAATCATGCGCTGGGGTAACTTTTAGGCAACCCGTACCAAAATCCATAGTTACATAATCGTCTTCAATTATGGGAATTTCTTTATTTAAAAGCGGAATTAAAACTTTTTTTCCTTTTAAGTGATGGTAACGTTCGTCGGCAGGGTTAACGCAAATAGCGGCATCGGCCATTATGGTTTCGGGGCGTGTGGTAGCAACAACTAAATACTCATCGGGTAACCCAACAATCTCATATTTAATATAATATAACTTCTGATTTACTTCTTTACGTATCACTTCCTCGTCGGATACGGCTGTTAATCCCTTTGGATCCCAGTTAACCATACGCACCCCACGGTAAATTAAACCCTTTTTATGTAAGTGAATAAAGGTATCAATTACGGCCTCGCTCATTGGAGCATCCATGGTAAACGAAGTTCTATCCCAATCGCAACTTGCACCCAGTTTTTTAAGTTGTTCTAAAATTATTCCACCGTATTTATCTTTCCATTCGTAAGCGTATTTTAAAAATTCGTCTCGGGTAATATCCTTTTTGTTAATGCCTTGCTCTTTTAACATGGCAACTACTTTAGCTTCGGTGGCAATAGAAGCATGGTCGGTACCTGGCACCCAACAGGCATTTTTGCCCTGCATACGGGCTAGGCGAATTAAAATATCTTGTATGGTATTGTTTAACATGTGGCCCATGTGCAACACGCCAGTAACATTTGGCGGCGGAATTACAATGGTATAAGGCTCTCGTTCATCGGGTGTTGAAGCAAAAAATTTATTATCTAACCAGTATTTGTACCATTTATTTTCGGTTTCGGTTGGGCTGTATGTTTGGGCAATATTCATAAAAAGGGCATTTATCTCAAAAAAACGAAATTAAGATTTACGAACGATATTTTGTTTTCTTTTTTGATGGGGTACTAAACAAAAATAAGCTCTACATTATAAAACTCTCAAAATTTTCGGGATTTATAATTTTTGTTTCTTTGGGTTGGTAAGCATCTACAAACGATTTTGGGAAACGGACTTTAGCTTTTGCATTCCATTTAAATTCGAAGGCATTTATTTGTCCATTTTTTTCTTCTACATAATCAATTTCTTGTTGAGATTGTGTGCGCCAAAAATATTGCAAAAAGTACTCATCTGCGTATGCGAGATGCTTTTTACGCTCGCTCATTAAAAAATTTTCCCATAAAGCGCCCACATCATCACGCAAACTAATAGGATTAAAGCTATTTATAACCGCGTTTCGTAAGCCATTATCATAAAAGTATATTTTACGACTTTTTTTTAATTCGTTTCGTAAATTTCGGCTTAAAGCACCTAACCTAAATACAATAAAAGCTTTTTCTAAAAGGCCAATATATTTTTCAACGGTTTGGTTATCTAAACCCGCCAGTTGCCCCAACTCGTTGTACGATACCTCGTTTCCTACTTGAAAAGCCAAGGCTTGTAATAGTTTTTCTAGCTTATCGGGCTTTAAAACACGCTCAAAAATTAAAATATCTTTGTACAAATAACTGTCCGATAGTTGTTTTAATCGTTGTATTTCTTCGCCTGGGTGGTTTACAATTTCGGGGTAATAGCCAAAAATTAATCTTTGTTCTAGCAAACGTTTTTCATTAATTAAGCCGTGGTGATTTACCATTTCGTTAAACGATAAGGGGAATAATTGGTATTCCCATTTACGACCAGTTAAAGGTTCGTTGGTTTTATTGGCCAATTCAAAAGCCGATGAACCCGTTGCAATTACTTTAACATTTTTTACCTGGTCAACAATTAATTTTAGAACCAAGCCAATATCATCTATACGCTGCGCTTCGTCAATAATTAATGTTTTGTTATTACCAATTAATGCCTTAAGTTTTGCAGAAGTAGTATCTTTTAAAAAATTTCTAATATCAGCTTCGTCGCCGTTCCAATATGCAATAGGTTTGGCAAACTTTTTTTCTAGTTGTTGCAGCAAGGTACTTTTACCCACCTGCCTTGCACCAAGCAAAATAATTGCTTTTTGGTCGGTTAATTTTTTTATTATTTGGGTAGCTACTAAACGATTTACCATGTTAACTGCAATTTACAATCGCAAATATAATACTTATTTTGCGATTGCAATCGCAAAATTAATACATATTTTGCGATTGTATTCGCAAAATTCATACTTATTTTGCGATTATAGTCTTAGGAATAATGTTTCACATAGCCTTAAAATTTCGGCTTCGCTATTAAAAGCGTGTAAACATATACGCAAACGCTCTTTTGTTGTTGCTACCGTTGGCGATAATATTGCCCTAACATCAAACCCGTTTTGTTGCAAATATAAAGCTGTATTTTTACATTCTTCGTTTCCAGGTATTATTAAGCACTGTATAGCACTATCGCTTTCAATTAGTTGAAATTTTGTGTTATAAAACTGGCTTTTATAATGCGAAATATTGTTTTTTAGACGCTCTATATCCTTTTGTTTTGCCATTTGGGCATACATTGTTTGTATAGTAACCAAACTGTGCAGGGGTAGGGCAGTTGTGTAAATAAACGACCGAGCAAAGTTTATTAAATAGTTTTTTAATTTATTGCTTCCTAACACTATAGCTCCGTGGCAACCTAAAGCTTTGCCAAAAGTTACCACTCGGGCAAAAATATGCTTTTGCAAACCTAAATGCTGCACCAAACCTTCGCCTTTTTCTCCAATTATACCTGTGGCGTGGGCTTCATCAACAATTATGTTTGCGTTATATTTTTTGGCTAAGGCCGATATTTCTTTTAACGGAGCCATATCGCCATCCATAGAATATACACTTTCTACCGCTATAAAAATATTGCCTTGGCTGTTTTTTAGTTTGTTTTCTAAACTTTCTAAATTGTTGTGTTTAAATGTAAAACGTTGTGCAAAACTTAACCTTGCACCATCTATAATACAAGCGTGTATGTTCTCGTCGCAAATTATAGTATCGCCTTTTTGGGCTATGCAAGCAAATAATCCCAAATTAGCATCGTAACCCGAGTTAAAAATTAACCCCGCTTGTGCTTGGTGAAATTGGGCAATTTCATTCTCTAAATCCTCGGCAAAAGCAGAGTTTCCACTAATTAATCTCGAACCCGTAGCACCTAACTTATAAGCATCATTTTCCAAAAAATAATTGGCAATTGCTAATTTTGCTTCCGCCGATTGTGCTAAACCTAAATAATCGTTCGATGAGAAATCTATCAAACCACTATTCAAAGTTAGAGAGCGTAAAGAGTTATTTTCCTCACGCTCTACTAATTTTTTATCTAAAAATAATTCCAAAACAGGCTTATCCTTTTTGTAATTCCCCAATAGATTTTTGCATTTGCGCCATCATTGAAGTTAAATTTTCCATTGTTGGTTCGGCAGCGGGTTGTGGTAACTCCGTTGAAATAAATGCTTTTGCTTTCCAAATTTCTAAAATATCTTCCGCTTCAATGCCATAAGGTTCATAAACAGAGTTATCAGATACGAGTTTTAAGCCTTTATCGGCTTTAAATTTACTACCCAAACGTTTGTAAACAACACCATCATTTTTACTTATTACAATTGCGGTATCCGATATTTTTAAATCTCCCCAATTTTCTGCGTATTCGGCAATAATAATAGAACCCGAAGGTAATGGTAGCATCGAATCTCCTTTAATTTCGAAAGCTCTATAGGTACCTTGAGAAAAAAATGGTAATGAAAACCGAGGTAGTGTACTTACAAACTCAGGGTCGCCGTAGCCATTTAAATAGCCAGCACTTGCCTTCACGGGCACAAATTCTATATTTTCTTTGTTATTGCTATCTACCGTTATGCTTAAAACCCGTACATTATTAGCATTAGCTTTTGGTTGAGGTTTGTACTTATCATCAATTTTTTGGTTGATGAGTTCATCTATTGTAAAATCAAAAAATTCGGCTAACTTAATTAGTAATTCGTATTTCGGGTCGGCTCGGTCTTCTTCGTACGCACCCACTAACGATCTTTTAATTTCTACAGCATCTGCAAATTGTTGCTGTGTTAAGC
>JAYULE010000211.1:0-6091 GCA_043763845.1 Sphingobacteriales bacterium | reverse complement strand
AACAAAAAAATGGGGGTTGGCTGCGGCTTAAATAATAACTGCGGTTACCGTTTGGTATGTGCCCATAAGTATTTATAAGATAAGCGAAATTTTTAACCATGTTTTCTATCATTTCTTTCTCGCCACTTTCTTTTAGGCCTAACATGGTAAAGTAACTATCCCAATAATAAATTTCGCGGAAACGCCCACCAGGTACAATATATGGGTAAGGCAATGGCAAAATAGAATTGCCAATTTGAGTTATTTTATCCTTATCGGGTTGCCTTAATAAAACCGCCCATAAGTTTTTAATGTGCAGTGTTGCATTATCTTCTTTTTTATTGTAGGCCAAAGTTGGCGTTAATGGTAAGTTAAAATTATCATCCACAAACTTTTTTAAATTATAATTTGTATCATTTTGCGATTTATAATCTAATAAAATATCATCTACTTTTCGTTTAGGTGTGGCATCTACAAACGTTTTTCCATCGGGTAATATTTGCTTAAGTTGAATATCGGTAAACAAATCGCCATAAATTTTATCGGGCGTAGGTGGAAATTTATTTTGTGCAAAAAGGAATGTTGGTACAAATGCGAAATATATTAAAGCTTTAGTTTTCATTGATAGGATAATAAATGTTAAAAAAATGTACCAATGAGAGTTGAAGTTAATAAAGCTAATGATTTTAAACTCTATGAATTTTTAACCTTAAAAGAAAAAAGTACAACTATTTATATTTTTAAAGATATATTTATATGTAGCAAAAAAAAACTAATTTCAACTTTTATTATATATCAACTTAAAATGAAAAAAATTGGACTATTAGTAATATTAATATCATCGGTAATATTTTGTAAAGCACAACTGCCAATGCCACAAACTACTGTTAAAGATACTATTTCTATTAATGGCAATATGTGGAAAGGCATTAAATACAGCTACCAAGAAAGTAAAAATGTAGAAATACGCCGTATTAGAAAAATGCTGAATATTGATAGTGAAAATGCTTTATTAATAAAACAAGCGCAAAATGCAAAACTTATAAGTAGAGTTGCAGCTGTTGCCGGTGGTATTTTTTTAGGCTTTAGTGTAACTAGTTTTATTGCCGATGGTAAAGTAAATGTACCAATTGTAGCAACAGGTGGGGCATTAGTTGCTGTTTCGTTACCTATATCACACATTTCTATCAAAAAAATGAGGCAAGCCGTTTTACGTTACAACTTAAAACAATAAGTAATTTTAAAGTTTACATTTTTTTTATTAATTGAAATATAGTATTGGTTTCCTTATTTTTTTCTTTCAATAGTAAAACGAACCAAGTTTAACAATCCAGTTTTAGATAAACTCTCTGGAAAAGTCTCTAAAATTTTAAATGCTTCGTTTTGATAAGCTAACATTTGAGCCTCGGCGTAAGCCAAACCACCGCTTTGGTTTACAAAATTAATTATTTGGTTAATTTTAGCGGGTTCGTCGTTATGATTTTTCACTAAATTAATTATTCTTTTTTTATCTTCTTTTTTCGCGTTGTTTAAAGCAAAAATCAGCGGAAGCGTAACCTTTTTCTCTTTAATATCTATACCCTTCGGTTTACCAACATCATCAATCCCAAAATCAAAAAGGTCATCTTTTATTTGAAAAGCAATTCCAATTTTTTCGCCAAACAAATGCATTTTAGCTATGGTTTCCTCATCGGCACCAGCCGATGCCGCCCCACAAGCACAACAAGATGCAATTAACGAAGCTGTTTTTTGTCTAATAACTTCATAATAAACGCTTTCGCTTATATCCATTCGGCGTACCTTTTCTATCTGCAAAAGTTCACCTTCACTCATTTGCTCAACAGCGGTTGAAACAATCTTTAAAAGCGTAAAATCATTATTGTTAATAGAAAGTAGCAAGCCTTTGGCTAATAAATAATCGCCTACTAAAACGGCAATTTTATTTTTCCATAATGCGTTTATCGAAAAAAATCCACGGCGTTGAAACGAGTTATCCACCACATCATCATGAACTAAAGATGCTGTATGTAAAAGTTCAACCAATGCTGCTCCTCGGTAAGTAGCCTCGGTAATACCACCACAAACATTAGCTGCAAAAAAAACAAACATTGGCCTAATTTGCTTGCCTTTACGCTTTACAATATAATGGGTAATTCTATCTAAAAGTGGTACTTTACTATGCATAGAAGCTTTAAACTTCTCTTCAAAAGCATCAATTTCTGTGTCAATTGGTTTCTTTATTTCGTCGATACTTGGCATCAAAAATTAAAAAAGCATATGCATATTTAGTATACAAACATAAATTAAAAAGGTGTAAAAACAGCCTAAATAGCAATATTAATTAAGATTATAATTTTGAGTTCTATGGTATTTTAAGAACTCTATTTTGACACATTATGCAAATAAATTCCCTATTTTTGAATTTAAAATTTAGATTAATGAGCGGCCAAACAACGGAAGTATTAGCAGGTAAATATTGTAATTCTTTAACTCAGTATTCAAGGTTTTTAACCCAAGAAGTTAATATTGGTGGTGTACCCCTTGGCGGGGAGTTTCCTATTAGAATACAATCAATGACTACTGCCGATACTATGGATACCGAAGCATCGGTTGCCGAAAGCATTAGAATGATAAGAGCTGGTTGCGAGTATGTTAGGCTAACTGCACCATCAATAAAAGAAGCTCAAAACTTAGCTGTTATTAAAAGTCGATTAAAAGATAGAGGATACCAAGTACCACTAATTGCCGATATTCACTTTACCCCAAACGCTGCCGAACTTGCTGCTAAATTGGTAGACAAAGTGCGGGTAAACCCGGGTAACTATGCCGATAAAAAAAAATTTGAAGACCTTGAATTTACGCCCCAAGCTTACCAAAAAGAACTTGAACGTATAAAAAAGAAATTTGCCCCACTAGTAAATATATGTAAGCAAAACGGAACAGCTATGCGTATTGGTACCAACCACGGCTCACTGTCCGATAGAATTATGAGTTGGTATGGCGATACACCAAAAGGCATGGTAGAATCGGCAATGGAATTTATACGCATTTGCCATTCAATGGATTACCACCAATTGGTAGTATCTATGAAAGCAAGCAACCCACAAGTAATGGTACAAGCCTATAGGTTGTTGGTGCAAACAATGGTTGCCGAAAGAATGAATTACCCATTACATTTAGGGGTTACAGAAGCTGGCGATGGCGAAGATGGGCGCATAAAATCGGCCGTAGGTATTGGTACTTTGTTGGAAGATGGACTTGGTGACACCATTCGGGTTTCGTTAACCGAAGATCCTGAATTTGAAATTCCGGTAGCAAAAGCACTAGCAAACCGATATATTGAAAGAGCCAAAACTGTTAGCGATTTTGAAGAAAAAGTTGTTGAAATACCAGCCAATTTCTCACCATTCGAGTATAATAAACGCCACACTTACGAGTTAAATACCTTTATTGGAGGGCACCAAGTGCCAAGAGTAATAGTTGATATATCGCACCATAACTTAAAAGACCCAGCCGTTTTAAACGATGCTGGGTACCTTTACAATGGCCTTTTAGACAAATATAACATGGCCGACCAATCTGTTGATTTTGCCTTCATGGGCGATAATTTGCCATCCTTTAACTTTCCAGGAAATTTAAAACAATTGTACAATTATACAACTTGGCAAAAATTAGAAAACCAAAAAAACTGCCACCCCATATTTACTTTAGAACAATATTTGGCTTGCGCCGATGATAAAGATGGCTATTTAAACCTTGTTAAAATTGATGCTGAAGATTATGATTCTGCCGAATTTGCAAAACTACAATTTGATAAAACATTAGTATTAGTATTAGAAACCAGCTCAAATCATGGTATGGCGCAACAAAGAGCTTTCTTTTTTAAATTAATAAACGCTGGTATTAATACACCAGTAGTTATCAAAAGGAATTACAATAACATACCTACGCCCCCACTTACCGAAGATAAAATGGACGTTAATAACCCCATATCCTTATTACAATTGTATGCAGGTACCGATTTTGGCGCATTATTAATTGATGGTTTAGGTGATGGTATTTGGCTTGAAGCACAAAATATACCCACTAAAAATATAGTATCAACAGCTTTTGGTATTTTACAAGCAACTCGTAGTAGAATATCAAAAACCGAATACATATCCTGCCCATCATGCGGCCGTACTTTATTTGATTTGCAAGAAACAACCCAAATGATTCGTAGCCGAACAGACCATTTAAAAGGCTTAAAAATTGGCATTATGGGCTGCATTGTAAACGGACCGGGCGAAATGGCTGATGCCGATTATGGTTATGTAGGCACTGGGCCTGGCAAAATAACGCTTTATCGTGGGAAACAAGTGGTTAAAAAAAGTGTTAATTCCGATAATGCATTAGATGATTTAATTGATATTATTAAATTAGATGGTTTATGGGTGGATAAGTAGGTACTAAATCTACTTTCAGACATAAAATTGTACCAACAAGCCTAACAACTCTGCAAAAGAAATAAAAAGCAATTATTATAAACAACATCAATAGTGTTTTATTATACTAGTTTAGTTGAAAATCAAAATATTGCTATTAAAAAACTTTAAAAGTAATTAGGCTCAAAAAAGATAAAAAATCACATAAATATTCCATTTAAAATCAAAATGCTCAAATTCGATTATAAAGCAGTAATAAAAAATATACCTCATAAACCTGGAGTATATCAATATTACGATGAGTTTAACGAATTAATATATATTGGCAAAGCTAAAGACCTAAAAAACAGGGTAAATTCTTACTTTAACAACGATAGTTATAAAGTAAATGCCAAAACTAAAGTATTAGTAGGCAAAATAAGAAACATAACTTTTACAATAGTTGATACAGAAATTGATGCTTGGCTGCTAGAAAATAGTTTGATTAAAAAGCATCAACCACGTTACAACGTGATGCTTAAAGATGATAAAACTTATCCTTGGATTGTGATAAAAAATGAACACTTTCCACGTATTTATTGGACTAGGCGATTAATTAAAGATGGCTCTAAATACCTTGGCCCCTACCCTTCGGTAGCAATGATGCACTCAATTTTAGATGTAATAAAAGAAACCTACCAATTAAGAAACTGTAGTTTACCATTAAGCCAACCTAATATAGCAGCTAAAAAATTTAAAGTATGTCTTGAATACCAAATTGGTAATTGTAAAGGCCCGTGTGAAAACCTACAATCCGAAGCCGATTACCAAAAATCAATAGAAGAAATTAAAGACATATTAAGCGGAAAAATTGGCTATATTTTAAAAAATTTAAAACAAGAAATTGATGTTGCTTCAAAAGAATTAAATTTTGAATTAGCGTACAAACTAAACAGAAAATTTGAATTGTTAGAAAAATACCAAAGTAAATCAACTGTTGTAAATTCATCAATAACTGATGTTGATGTTTATAGCATTGCGTCAAACGAAAAACTAGCGTTTGTAAACTACCTAAAAGTGGTAAACGGTGCCATCATACAAACACAAACAATAGAAATTAAGAAGAAATTAGACGAAACCGACGAAGAATTACTTTCAATTGCCATATCAGAGTTTAGAACACGCTACCAAAGCAGTTCGAAGGAAATTGTAGTACCATTTGAATTAGAAATAGAAGACGATAATGTGAAATTTACTGTTCCAAAACAAGGAGAAAAGAAAAAACTACTAGATCTATCATTAAAAAATGTATTATTCTTTAAAAAGGATAAATTAGAACAGTACGAGAAACTAAATCCAGATTTACGAACAGATCGTATTTTACTTCAAATGCAAAAAGATTTGCATTTAAAACAAATTCCAATTCATATAGAGTGTTTTGACAACTCCAACTTTCAAGGCGATTTTCCAGTATCGGCAATTGTAGTTTTTAAAGATGGTAAACCATCAAAAAAAGATTACAGACACTTTAATGTTAAAACTGTGGAAGGGCCTAATGATTTTGCAACAATGGAAGAAGCGGTTTACCGTAGGTATAAACGATTATTAGATGAAGAGCAAACTTTGCCACAATTGGTAATAATTGATGGTGGTAAAGGTCAACTATCGTCGGCAGTAAAAAGCTTAAAAAAATTGGATATTTTAGACCA
>JAYULE010000210.1:0-6142 GCA_043763845.1 Sphingobacteriales bacterium | reverse complement strand
GGTAGGGCTGGCCGAGACGAGAAAAAGGCTTATGCCGTACTGCTTTACCAGCCTAGCGATAGGTTTGCATTTGAACGAAAGTACGAGCAAAGTTTCCCAACTATTGAGGAAATTAAAAAAACTTATCACCATTTGGCCAACTATTACCAACTGGCATTTGGGGCTGGCGAAGGTTTAACTTTCGAATTTAACCTGGCCGATTTTTGTAAAAGATTTAAACTAGAAATTTTAAAAACTATAAACGCCATTAAGTTTTTAGAACGAGACGAATACCTATCGCTAAGCGAAACCGCACTTTTACCATCACGTTTACAATTTATTGTTAATGGCGAAGATTTATACCGATTTCAGGTTGAGAATCCAAAATATGATGGCTTTATAAAAAATATTTTGAGGGCTTATGGTGGTGCTTTCGACCAGTTTATTGCCATTAAAGAATTTGATATTGCCAAACGTTATGGCATTTTACGCGATGAAGCCATTAAACTTTTACAAGATTTAGATAGCTTTAGTATAATTAGTTACGTCCGCCAAAGCCATCAGCCCCAACTTTATTATATTAAACCTCGTTACGCAACCGATGCACTAGAAATAAATAAAACGTATTATAACGACCGTAAAAATAATTACCGCCGTAAAATGGAAGCAATTTTGGCTTATGCTGAAAACGAAGTTTGTCGTAACATTACTCTATTAAGCTATTTCGATGAAATTAATGCAAAAAAATGTGGCGTATGTGATGTTTGCTTACGCGAGAAAAAAAATAAAATTTACATAGCAACCCAACTGCAAAACCAAATAGTTGAGTTATTAAAACAACAGAACTTAGATATTAATAAAATAATAGCATTGTTAAAATTAGGAAATGATGATGATAAGATTTCAGCCTTACGCACTTTGTTGGATGCTGGTGTGGTTAGAAAAGTTGGGGAAACTTACCAGCTTAAATAAACATAAACCCATATACTATAAATTAAAAAAACCTACTTTTACAATAACTAAAGGCTTTAAGGGTTTATTTAAAACAACATCAAATCAAAATTTATGATTAAGAAAATTTTTAAAATATTGCTGATACTTTTAGTGTTAATTGTGGCTTCGCTTTTTGCAATTCCTTATTTTTTTAAATCTCAAATAAAAGAAAAAATTGCTAAAACCATAAACCAAAAAATAAATGCTACCGCTAGTTTTGTTGATGCAGATTTGAGTTTGTTTAAAGATTTCCCAAATGCAAATATTACCATAAAACAACTTTTAATAATTAACAAATCCCCTTTTTTAGGCGATACTTTAGTAAACTTGGGCGAATTAAATCTTAAATTCTCTGTTAAGCAATTGCTTAATTCAAACAACGAACCTTTGCAAATAGACGGTATAGATGCTAAAAACGGCGCAATAAATATTTTATTTAACAAAGATGGTAAAGGAAATTACGATATATTTTTAAAAGATACGGCTAGCAGCCAAACTGCTGGTAAACCTTTAGCTTTTAAAATTAAAGAATACAGTGTAAAAAACTTTAGGTTTAAATATTTCGATGAAAGTTCTAAGGTAAAATTTGTTTTAGATAGTTTAAATCATAGTGGAATAGGCGATTTTGCAGCTTCAAAATTAGATTTAACCACAAAATCTGATGCTTACGTTTCGTTAGTTATGGATAAAATGACTTACATGAACAGTATAAAACTAGCTCTTGACGCCGTTTTAGCCTTAGATTTAGATAGCAATAAGTACACCTTCAAAAATAATCAGGCGCTTATAAACCAACTCCCATTACAATTCGATGGTTTTATACAACTAAAAGATAAAGTTCAAAATTATGATTTAACATTTAAAACACCTACATCTAGTTTCCAAAATTTTTTGGCTTTAATACCTGCGGCATATTCGGGTAGTTTAAAAGATGTTAAAACCACTGGCGATTTTTCGGTAAATGGCTTTGCAAAAGGTTTATACACTAAAACAACGGTACCAAAATTTAACATCGCAATTGCATCAAACAACGCATCCTTTAAATATAACAATTTGCCTAAAACAGTGCAAAATATAATTGTTGATACTAAAATTATTAACGAAAGTGGCCAGCTAAACGATACTTACGTAAACCTAAACAAGTTATCCTTTAAAATAGATAAAGATATTTTTGATGCGAAAGCAAATATTAAAAACCTTAGCATAAACCCTTTAGTAAACGCAGTATTAAAAGGAACCATTAATTTAGCCAGCCTCTCTCAGGCATATCCAATAAAACTAAATAAAAATTTATCCGGTATTTTAAACGCCAATGTTACTACCACTTTTGATATGAAATCGGTTAAAACCAACAAGTACCAAAACATTAAAAACGCAGGTATAATGAGTTTAGCTGGTTTTAAATATATTGATGATAAAGGAAAAGCATTAAACATTGCAAACGCTGCAATAACATTTAATCCTAATAAAGTAAACCTTACTCAATTTAAAGCTTCCACTGGTAAAACAGATTTAAATGTAACGGGAACCCTCGATAATTTTTACGGCTTTTTATTTAATAAACAACAACTTAAAGGTAATTTTAATCTTATATCTAACCAGTTTGCAGTAGCTGATTTTATAACAGCCCAAACCGATACCACCAAAAAATCGGCACCAGCCAAAGAAGCAATAAAAATACCAGCTTTTTTAAATTGCACCCTTAATGCCAAAGCCAACACCGTTTTGTACGATAATTTGGTGCTAAAAAACGTATCGGGTAAAATGCGAATAAACGACCAAAAGGTAAGTTTACAAAACATAAAAACATCAATTTTTGATGGGGTAATTACCGTAAACGGCGATGTAAGTACCAAAGAAAAAACACCTGTATTTAATATGGATTTGGGTTTAGATAAGGTTGATATTCCGCAAACTTTTGCACAATTAGCTATGTTAAAAAAAATTGCACCCTTTGCCGGGATGATAAACGGCAAACTAAACTCTACCATTAAATTAGCGGGGAACTTAGATGCCAAAGAATTTACACCTGATTTAAAAACCCTTTCGGGAGATTTATTGGGGCAAGTACTTACAGCAACAATAAATTCTAAAAACTCTACCGTAGTAAACACTTTAGCTAGCAATTTAAAATTTATTGATTTAAAAAAATTAAACCTTAACGATATTAAAGCTGCCCTACATTTTGAAAACGGCAAGGTAAACGTAAAACCTTTCGATTTAAAATACCAAGACGTAAAAATAAAAGTAGGTGGCACACACGGGTTTGACCAATTAATGAGTTATAATATAAAATTAGATGTACCCGCTAAATATTTAGGTTCACAGGCAAATGCGTTAATGGCAAAACTAACCCCAGCCGATGTAGCAAAACTAGATAACATACCAGTAAATGCTGTTTTGGGTGGTACATTTAGCAAACCAACAATAACCACTGATATTAAAAGTGCTGCTGCCAACTTAGCAAATCAATTAGTTAAACAGCAAAAAGAAAAATTAGTAAACAAAGGCACTTCGGCTTTTGGTAATTTATTAGATAAAGCAATTAAAAAAGATTCAACAAATAGTAAATCTAACCAAGTTAAAGAAGATGCAAAACAAAAAGCAGGTAATTTGTTAAAGGGTTTATTTGGGGATTAGTAAAAATTATATAATTGGCTTTAAATCATTAAAATAAATAATACTAAATATTTAAAATAGAATATTTTTTGTTTGTGAATACTTTAGCCGGTGTGTATAGCTTTAGATTTATAATGTTATTTGGAAGTGGTTCATTATTCCAAGCATCGTGAATGGCTAAAGCAGCACCAATAGCTGTTGCTTGTGGCATGTGGGCCGCATAAACTTCAATTTTAGGAAATGCTAATGCCAGCAAATTCATAAATATGGAGTTGCGACTAAAACCACCATCAACAAAAATACGCTTCGCACTTGTGCCTTTCATTACCAACTGGGTAGAATGGTATTGCTGGTTAACCAGATCCATCATTAGGCGATGGTAGGCTAGTCCTACATTTTCAAAATCAGCCAATTCACGCTTTTCAAATGGGAGTTGTTTCCAGTTGTTGTTATTTGGTTCTTCTTCTTTTTCTAATAAAATGGAAACATTTTCTGGCTGAAAAACAGCATTTCTAAAATCAGTAATATTTGTACCGAAGTGAGCGGTAATACGCTTTATCTGTTGCTCATAACAATATCCAGAAAATAACCTCGATGCTTTTACAGGATTACCTTGATATTGCAAGTAACAAAGCACATCATCCGTAAGTTCTTTTGACTTTAACTTTTGTTGGTTAAAAGGATTTAAAGTAATACACCAAGTGCCGGTAGAAAGTAGTGCAAATGGTTCTTTAAATGAAACCAAATAAGGTATTAACGCTGCCGAACTGTCATGCAAACCAATACCCACTTTATAATTTACACCCAAAAAAGGAGCTTCGAAAACTTTATCTGATGAAGCCAAGGGCGCCATTTTATCCAAAATATTTTCTTTGTCAACCCAAGTATGATAATCGTTTTTCTTAAAATCCCATAAATTGCTATGACAACCTAAACTGGTTTTATCTGTAAAAGCCTTGCCACTAATCAAATAACTTAAATATTGCGGCAAATGCATGGCATATTTTACCTGTGCAAATATTTCGGGCTTTTCTTTTTTTAGGCGATAGATTTGCATTCCAGAATTTAAACTCCCTAAAACCGGGGATGCCGTACGAGAAGCAAATTCGGTTTCGCCACCGTAGGTCTGATAAAACTCTTTTTTTAAATCTTCAGGATAAGTTTTTAGGTAATTATAAAGTGGAGTTAAAACCTTTCCATCTTCATTTATATACACTATGCTTGCGCCATAAGTAGCAAAATTAATTGCTTTGAGTTTAAAATCTGTAAGATTTGAAACCTCTCGCAACGACTCGAAAACGGAATGTATAAGGCTGTCTAAATTTTCGCACACATCTCCGTCTTCATCAACGGTTTCTGTAAATCGGGCAACGCGTTCAAATACCACCTGATACTGCTGATTGAACAAAAAAAGTTTCTTGTTGGTTTTGCCTACATCAAAAACAGCGATAACTGGTATTTTGTCTTTAACCGTCATAATTTACAAACCCGTTGAAATGGTGTTTTTCCCCCTTTTATCAATCAGTTGTTTACGATAATTCAACGATCTGAATAAGGTAATAGGAGCTAAAGCAGCGTTTGCCCTCAGTCTAGCTTCGGCAACCAATGGCCTAAAATCTGTGCGAAACGTATCTTGTAAAATTTCTTGTGCCATTACTACATCATTTTGTTGTTGGGCAGTTTTTAACGCATCTCTATCTAACATCAAAGCTTGTGCGTAAGCCAACATAATTGCTTCTACGGACTGTAACAAATCTTCTAACGGGTCTTTCACATTGTGCGAAGCATCAATCATCCATCCCATATCTTTAGCATGATTCATTCCTTTGGCATCCATTCCTTCTACCAACTCATTAAAAATCAAGAAAAGTTGATAAGGCTTTAAACTTCCGGCAGTTAAGTCATCATCACCATATTTAGAATCGTTAAAATGGAAACCCCCTAGTTTACCTTCCATTAATAACAAGGAAACGATTTGCTCTATATTTGCATTTGGTAGATGGTGGCCAAGATCAACCAGTGTGTAAGCTTGCGAACCTAATTTATTAGCTAATAAAAGTGATTGACCCCAATCGGCAATAGTTGTAGAGTAAAAATTTGGTTCATAGGGCTTATACTCTATAAATAGTTTCCAGTCTTGAGGCAATTGTGCATAAATTTCTTCCAAACTTGCCAAGGTGTTTTTAAAAGCTTCTCTAAAATTTAGTTGGCCTGGAAAACAAGATCCATCGGCCAACCAAACCGTAAGTGCTTTAGATCCCAATGCTTCTCCATGTTTAATAACTTCGAGGTTATGATTAATGGCCTGCTGCCTAACCGCTTGATTCACATGTTGCAGCGAGCCAAATTTATAACTATGTACTTCACCCAGATGATCTTGAAAAGTATTGGAGTTTACCGCATCAAAAGCAAGATTATATTTACCTGCCATTTGTTTGATTTTAGTAATATCTTGAGGAATATCCCAAGGAATATGTAGTGAAATTGCACCGCTAGAGCCATTTAAACAATGCAATAGTCCAACGTCTTCTATTTTTTCTTCAATATTTCT
>JAYULE010000209.1:0-6165 GCA_043763845.1 Sphingobacteriales bacterium | reverse complement strand
TTAAATATGCCCTTTTAACAGTATTATTACAAAATAAATAAATTTATTCAAAACAGTAAATAATGGTAACTATCTATAATAAAATAAGTTGTGGGTTTTCGTTCAAACACTACATATTTAAAACCGTCATTCGGCCTACCAAAGGTTCGCCAATTTGGTTGTTAATTTCAAACGCCGATGAGCCTGTAATTAAAACCTTTAAGCCCACAATGGTATCAACCATTAATTTTAATTTTTTGCCAATATTGGGTATTTCTTGTGCTTCGTCTATCACTAAAAACCTACAATCGCCTAATACACGGTTATAATTTGCGGTGCTTTGGGTTTCTAATAAATTATGTGTTTCTATATCGTCGCCATTTAAAAACAGCACTTTTTGGTTTGCATTTTTTATAATCTCATTAATTAATTGGGTTTTACCTACACGCCTTGCTCCCAATAAAACCAATACTTTATTGGCTTTTAATTTAGCGGGCACTAAGGTTTCGTATAATCTATTTATTTCCATTGCATTATCACAATTACTTGGATACAAAAGTAATAAAATAATTAACTACCGTCAATACTTTGACGGAAATAAGTTAAACTCCGTCAATTAACTGACGGAAATTAATTAAATACCGTCAGTTTATTGACGGAAATAAGTTAAATACCGTCAGTTACATTTTAGAACTTTTGAGAATTACTCTTATTCGCCTAGCATTTCTGCTAAAATCTGTATCTTTTGTAACGATGGTTTGTTTACAAATACACCAGTGTCTAAACCTTCTCTAACGCCACGCACAAACAAGTAAATTACACCACCAAATTGCTTTTCATAATTAAAATTTGGCAATCTGCTTCTTAAATATTTTTTGCAGGCTAAAGTGTAAATAAGATACTGTAGGTGGTAGTTGCTTTGGTTCATAGCTTGGTTTAAAGCAGCATTTTGATAGTTTTCAAGGCTATCGCCTAAGAAGTTCGATTTCCAATCTAACACATAATATTTGTTTTGGTGTTCAAAAAACAAATCGATTTTACCGTTCATTACGCCTTCCAAATTGCTACCCGTGTTTAAGCTAATTTCGGTGTTTTCGTCTTCTAAAGTTTTTAATTGTGGGATTTTAAATGGAGAAACTGGAAAATCAAACTCTAATTCGTTAATGCATTTTTGGGCATTTATGGCCGATAGTTTAAAACTTTCTCCATCAATATTTATATTCGCATTTAAGGTATGTTGTAGCATTTCTAAAAGTTTAGCCGAAAAATTTTCAGTTTCTTTTATAGCAAAACCTTTTATGGCATTGATAATCGCCCTTGACCAAGTTTTAGGGTTATCTAACTGTATGTTTTCGAAAATGTTATGCAGCATATTACCCGTTTTTGCACCTTTTGCTAAATCGTTAAATATAAAATTACCATAAGCATCTAATTTTTGGTTGCTTTTTATGGTAGGATGGTTTACATAAGGCGCTTTTAAAAACGAATAACTTAGTTTGTACCAATATTTTTGTTGAAGTTGAAAGTTTATTGTTAAGTTTTTTGTAGTTATTGGGGAATTGTTAGAGGCAAGTGGTAATAGGGGTGTGGCAATTGGGTATATTTTAGTTTGGGTAACTAAATTACTGTCTGCATCTTTTAAAGCGTCAATAAAATAAACCAATGGCGAATCTTTACCATCGGTACTATAAACAAAACATTTATAAACAGCTCTTGTAATGGTTACATAAATTAGGCGGCTATTTTCTTGTTTTTCTTGTTGGTCATGTAGTACTTTTTCCTCGTCATTTAAGGCATCATAATTAGTAAACGATTGATAAAATTTATTTTCAGGATTTCTAATTGTACAAATTCTAGTTTTTTTGTAGGTGTGTTTTCTTGCTAACATAAAATCTAAATAAGGCGCAAAAACAATATTATATTCTAAACCTTTACTTTTGTGTATGGTTACAATTTTTACGGCTTCTTCGTCGCTTTCAATGCGTTGTTCGTATTCGTCGCCATCGTTGGCTTGTCCATTAATTCCTCGGGTTAACCAACTTATTACATCTAAATCGTTTAGTTTTTTACTGGATTGGGTTTTGTGCAAAAGTTCGGTAAGTTGTTGCAGGTTGGTTAAAGTTTGTAATTCATTTTGTTGAGTTAAGTTTTTTACGGTTTGGTAATCGGCCATAAAAGTTTTAATAGTGGTAAAAACCCCATCGGTTTGCCAAAGAGTTTGGTATTTTCTAAACAACTCTGTGGCTTGTTGTATGTTTAAAGCTAGTATTTCTGTTTTGCCAAATCCTGTAAAAGGAGATAAAAGAGCTCTATTAATGTTTGAGCGACTAATATTGGCCACAGCCATTAAAAAATAAAGCATATTGGTGGCTTCGGCCGATTGTAATATTTTAGCTTCGGTTATGGCTATTGATGGTATCCCGAGTTTGGTAAGCTGTGCTTGAATTTTTTGTCCATCATTTTTTGTTCGTACCAAAATACCAATATCCGATGGTTTTATTGGGCTGGTTTTTATGAGACTCTTCGCTTCGCTCTGAGTGACAGGTTGGGTGTTTGTGAGACTCTTCGATTCGTTTTGTGTAGCAGGTTCGCTCTTAGTGACAAGTTCTCTGTGGATGAAAAAAGTAGAGTTAGATTTTAATAACTCCGAAATTTGGTTGGCTACGCCCAAGGCAATATCATCTTTATTATTTAATGTGGTAATGGTTATAGGCACTTCTATATCATTACCGTTAAATAAATTGCCTTTGGTATTGGGTTTGGGCGATTCAACATCGATATAATCAATAGTTTGCTCGCTTCCTTTAAAATGAAAGGGATCTTCTATTGCAAAAAACAAGTTCATTGCATCAATATAATTGGTTGATGACCTAAAATTTTGGTTCATACTGTAGCAATTATGGGCAGTTTTTTGAGCTTCGAAATAAGTGAAAATATCGGCTTTACGCCAAGCATAAATAGATTGTTTTGGGTCGCCAATATAAAAAACAATGGTGTTGGTATTAAAAGCGGTATCAAAAATTTGGTACTGTTTGCGGTCTGTATCCTGAAACTCATCAATAAAAACAGCTTTGTATTTGTTTTGCAAACCTTCTATTAGTTTGCTATTGTTGGGGTTTAAAATGGCATGGTTTAAATTAGAAATTAAATCATCAAAACTTAGTTGGTTGTTGCGCAACTTGTAATTATTAACGCCTACACTAACTTGGTTTATGGCATTACAGGTTATTTTATCAATAATTTGTTGGATAATTTGGTTGATTTGTTGGGTAATATCATCCCAAATTTTTAAATCATCTAAAATATTTTGATACATTTTTACGATGTTTACTTTATCCCTTTTAGTCCATAAAAAAATTAAAAACGTATTTGGGATTGGCAATAAGGGTAAAGCATTTTCTGAACAATATTTGTTTTTTTGGCTTTTTGTAATTATAGTTTGCGCATTATTGGCAACATAATCTTCTAGATTTTCCCATAACTCGTTTTTTTGTATTTCGAGTGAGTTCATGGTTAAAATAGTTTCTTCAACTTCCTTCTCATCTAACCTATATTCCTCATTTTCATCATATAAAAAAAAACGTTTACCTCCAATATGTTCATTTACAGCTTTATTAATATTTTCTCTTGATAAGCCTTGCGGGATTAAATAAGCCAATAAAGCGGAATTTATATTGGTTACATTGCTGCGCCAAAACTGATTTACTTCGTCTTGTAAAATTGTCTCGGTATCTTGCAAAAGTTCGGCTCCAAAAAGTTGTTGGGTTTCAAAAGCAAACTCGGTTAGGGTAAGTTGGCAAAAACTGTGTATGGTTAAAACCGATGTTTCATCTAAAAAAAGTACCGCATTTTTCAATAAATCTTGTACGTTTTGATGTGATGTTTGCGCAATTGCCGATGCTAAAAGCTTGCCAATATCATCATTTAGTAACTCTTGGCTCTGCGCTTGTTTATTCGCATTACGCACAAATAAACGTATGCGCTCCTCTAGCTCGGCAACGGCAGCTTTGGTAAAAGTTACCATTAAAATTTCCTTTACAGGGATTTCTTTTTCGATAATTAAACGCAACACCAACAGTGCAATAGAGTAAGTTTTACCTGTACCAGCACTTGCCTCTATTAAATTTATTCCAGCCAGCGGTACTGTTTTTGCATTAAAGGGTTTAAAAATTATTGCCATTGGTTGTTGGTTAATTATGTTTACTTTATTCGCTCAAAAATTTCGGTTCGCCCTAGTATCGAAATCCCAATAAACCCTCGCACTTTTAAATTTTGGTTTTCTAACCACATTTTACAGCTATAAGTTTTACCACTTATGGGGTCGTAAATTTCCCCATCTTGGTATTGTTCATCTTTAAATTTAAAATTACTTAAAAAAACAATTCCTATTACTCCTCGTGTTCTTAATTCGGGCTTTGGGTTTTTGGTATCCTTACTTGGCTTATTTCCCCAAATAATTTTACCAAAATATTTATCTCCAACTTTATAAATTTCTACTTTTCCATCTTTTTTTGGCGACCAATATTTACCTATAATTTTATCGGCGTTTTGGGCTGTTGCCATTTGCAAAGTAAATAACAGGGTTGTAATGAGTAGTAGGAAGTATTTTTTTTGTCTGTACACGATTTTAAAGATTATGGGATTTACAGGATTTGTGTTTTTTTAAAAATTTTTGTGATACGTTTTATTGTCAAGTATTAAGATTATTTTATTTTTTGAGATTTAGAGGAACTGCGGTAGGGTTTACCAACCTGTGATTGTAAACACGATTAAATTCTAAACTTTTACCGCCAAAATTAATTAATAAACCATCTGTAATACCATAGGCTTCACAATAATTTATTGCTTGTGCTTTGTGTACAAGTTCTATTTTTTCAACTGCTTTTAACTCTAACATAACTTTGTTTTCTACGAAAAAATCAACTCTCCGAGTACCAATATCAATACCATCATAAAAAATAGTCATTTCCATTTCTCTACGAAATTCTAGACCTTGTTTTTTCAATTCAATTGCCAATGCCCTTTGATAAATTACTTCTTGAAAACCGTTACCAAGCGTAGAATGTACTTTCATTGCACATCCAATTATTTTCCGAGTTATTTCGTTGACGTCAATATTTATAATCGTATTCATTTTTAATTATTTTTTTATCAGTATAAAATTTAAGAATTAAATAATTGCCGAAATTTTACCTGTTTCAAAATCTTATCCATCATTAAATCTTTTAAATCCTGTACCTACAAATTATAATCTTGTCTATAATTTATTTTTTTTAATGTTCATCATACTTTTGCTGTTTAATAACGATTTCATCTGAATTATAGCCATTTTATTGAGCTCAATAAGTCTTTCGCTTTGCAAAAAACCTTTGCCAATAAATACGGCATTTATACTTTCCATATTGCTTAAAACCACTAATTGTTCTATGGTGGCTTCATCTCTAATATTACCAATTGCTTTCGGGTTTTCATCACGCAATTGTTTGGCTGTTTTGCCAAATAAGGCTACGTTTAGCATATCGGCTTCGTTAGCATACACAAAACCTACTTGCATTTTACTGAGTTCTTGGGGAATTAAATTTGCCTTTATCGCATCGGTATGTATGGTATAATTTACTTTGGCAAGAGTGCGTTGCAAATTCCAATCTAATTTTAGGCGGTAGTTTTCATCTTCTTTTAACCGTTGAAATTCTTTGATGAGGTACAATTTAAACTCGGGACTTAACCAACTGCCAAACTCAAAAGCAATATCTTTATGTGCAAAAGTGCCACTACTGTATCTTCCTGTTTTGGCAATTATGCCAATGGCATTTGTTTTCTCAATCCATTTTTTTGCTGAAAGTGTAAAGCGATTAAAACCCGCTTCATTTTTAATTCCCCCGAATTCGGGGGAATTAAAGTCAGGGTTATTAATTTCTTCCCAAATGCCAATAAACTCAATAGTGTTTTTGTTTCTCAGCCATTTTTCAATAAGTACCACGCCCTCATCAAAACCTTTTACCATATCGGTAAGCGATATAAAATCATCTTTACCTTTTTGCACTATGGTTATCTCTGTTCCTTTAACGTTTATAGTTTTATTCTTAGTTCTACTTTTATACTTTAAAAAAGTGAGTTAAAATTTTGATAATCAATTAATTAAATGTATATTTAGGCATAATATGTACGAAGATAGTAATTGACAAT
>JAYULE010000208.1:0-1788 GCA_043763845.1 Sphingobacteriales bacterium | reverse complement strand
GCTCTAGCATTAATTGTTGTAAGGTTACATCGGGGTTTTCGGTCATGTATTTTTTAACAATTTGCCAGCCAATAAAAATACCAAGTTTAGGCGAAGATTCGTTTTGGTTACCAATACCGGGCGTAAATGGTGCTTCGGATAGGTAACGTTGGGTTTTAAAATAATCGGTATCGTACAGCAAATTCTCTTCTAAAAAAAAGCCCCAAATATCGGCTTCGTTTTGTGTAGCCCAAGTTAACTGTTTGGTGGTTAACCCAATTTTTGTGCTATCGGGTAGCAAGGGGCAAATTTTGTTCATAAAATACATAATTTTGCCGTTGTAAATCATTTTAGCTAAAAGCGTCCTATCTTTATTTAATGCCGGAAACATATCTTCCCTTGCCAAAACTTCTACTAATCGTGGCGCAATATTATGGGGCGTAAACCTTTTCGATATATAATTGGGCACACTCTCAACCAAAGCGGGGTAAAATTTAGATTTTGCGCCCAAAAACATATCTAAACCAATACCCACATAACCGCTACCAATTGGTGTTTGCACTTGAAAACCAGAAATGTAAGTTATTACTTTTAACACCTTAGTTTTGGGATAATAGTATTTTATGTGCTTATAAGCTTGGGTAATATCTTGCGTAACGTTTTCCATATTTTTAAAAACCGAATCTGTTTCTTGTTGTAAATCTAAAAATGCTTTGCCTTTTAAAATCTCACGTACACTGGTATAATAATTTGTATCGGCCACCGAGCCAACGTTTAATATTTTCTCGAAATAATCTTTGTAAAAAGCACCATATTTTTTTTGCAAAGCAGGTAACTGGATATTTAACAGTTTGGGGTTTAATAGGGCAAAATCTTTATCAAATCTAAGTAGGTTAATATCAACCCTAACGGCACTCACATCAACCGTTTTTTGTTGGTTACAAGCAGAAAGTATGGCTAAGGCTAAAAAAAAAATAGTAATTTTGTACTTTATTAAATTCATTAACTAAAATTTATATTCGATTTTAAAAATCCTAAATTATGAAAAAGTTATTATTCGCTTTGTTTTTTGTTTGCACATCGGTTTTGTTGTATGCCCAAACGGGCGATACTTTTAGAGGATTTAAACTAGGTATTGCAGCCCACCCCAATTTTGGCTTTTTAAAAGTTGTAGATAATAATGGCACTGTAAAATCAGACGGTATGCGGGCAGGTTTTTCTTATGGCCTATTGGGCGATTTTGCCTTTGCCGATAATTACACCTTTAGTACAGGCATTTTGCTAACTACTGTAAATGGGCAAACAGTTACTACTGGAGTGTTAGAGTACCAAACCATTTATAAATTACAATATTTAGAAATACCCTTAAAACTAAAATTATTTACCAACCAACAAAACAATATGCGCTTTTACGGCGAGTTTGGTTTAGGTAACGGGTTTAATATTGGTGCAAAAAACGATATTAAATACACAAACAATGCAATGCCAATGCAAGAAAACGTAAACGTATCAAGTAATATTTACACCTATCGTGGGTCGGTAATTATTGGTGCAGGTACCGAGTTTGCATTATCGGGCAAAACTAAAGCAAGTGCGGGTTTAGCATTTAACAATGGTTTTACTAAAGTAGAACAATTGGAGAGTGGTACATTAAAAAGCAGTTACATTGGTTTAAACTTAGCAGTATTTTTTTAAACATCGCCAATGAAAATTGCTTTAGCACAGTTAAACTACCACATTGGTAATTTCGATTACAATACCAATAAAATAATTGAGGTATTAAATCAGCAAAAACAATTGGGAACACAC
>JAYULE010000207.1:0-6236 GCA_043763845.1 Sphingobacteriales bacterium | reverse complement strand
AACAATACATCAAAAGGTGCTTTTATTAAATAAACTAATTGCTTGCTTATGGCAATTCTAAATTCATTTTTTCTTTTGGGGCAATTGCATTTGGGGTTACCACCAAAATATCGTAATCGCTGTTTGGGTTAAAATCTAACCTTGCTCGCGAGCCAAAAAGAAGCACCTTGCTATTGGGTAAATACCCATACACTGTGGCTTTAATTTGTTGGTATATTTGGGCTTGGTTCATGATATTTCTAAATTGGGTTATTTAGTTGAAAAAATTGGTATCCCTGTTTTTTCAATAATTTCAATAAAAGGATCATCGTTGCTATTGGGATAAGTTTTAACATCAATATTAATATATGATGGTTTAATATTCCATTTTGCAAAAAGCTTTTTATCTTCAAAACCAAAACCAGTAAAAATCGGGGAAAATAAAGCTATATCAATATCCGAATTATTATTTTGTGTATTAGATGCAAAAGAGCCAAAAAGTATAGCTTTTTTTAAAGAGATACCACTATTTACTAAATCGTTGATGAAACAGTTAGCTATTTTTATGGCAGTTTCTCTTGTAAGCATTTTATAATTTCTGCAACTTTTTGTAAAGTAGTTTTTGTAAAATCAAAATTACAAATTTTGTTTATTTTAAATAGATAATCGGGATATCTACCTTCTATTAGAAAATCATCGAATGATTGTAAAAATACCAAATATTCTTGGTCTATTGTAATATTTGATTGTTGTATTATTTTAACTAAATGGTGAGTACGTGGTGGAAAATTGTCTGGATTGTTTTTAACCCAAATAGCTTTACATAGTTTCTCAACTGTTAAATGAGCAAAAAAAAGCGAATGCAAATACCTTTTACTTGTAAACAAAGATTCAACGGTTTTCCAATCGTCCTACCAAGATTTAAACCAATATTAAATATGCTCTAATTTAGTTAACATTTTTTGCAATTAAATTTAAGCTATACAAAACATGATACCTAACACTTACTTTAACGATTTTTGCGCATAATTAGGGCTATTTGGGTTTACCATCATTTTTTGCTCTCGGGGATGAATGATTACATCCATATCTTCCATTGGTATAGCACCTAATAATATTTCGGAATTTCCAGGCAATACTACTGCTCGGCAAGTGGTACTTCGGTTTCCAAACCGCACATCAACAGGGCCTACAATTTCTAGTTTTATTTTGCTGCCGTTGGCCAATTCTGCAATTTGTTCATCTATAAATCTCAAATCTAATTGTGCTTTTACGTTTTCGTTTACGGCAAGCATATACGCTCCGCTATCTACCAATGCCGTAACAGTCATTTTTTTGATTTGGCTTTCTTGGATAATATTTTCTTCAAAAAGCACTAAATCGGCTGTCCTTACTAATTCTATATCTGCATATACTAAGCCCATAATTTTTGGATTAAATGGTTTACAACTATTTTAATTATTTCAAAGATAAATTTTTATTTGCCTTACAAAAAGAGTAATTAATTTTAAATGTATAAATTACACTATTTTGCATAAGGGATTGCAGTCCCCCTAGCCCCCAAAAGGGGTAAAAGCCAGTAACTCCCCTTTGGGGGCTAGGGGGAAAAGCCCGACCCCTTTTCGGGGTTATGCCCTAAACGGTATCTACAAATGTTTTTTCAACTTTGTTAAAAATAATAATGCCAAACAATAATATTAAAAAAGTGGCTAAACCGCAGTAACCTAAACTTTGCCAGTTAAAACTTCCACTACCTAAAAAGCCATATCTAAAGGTTTCTATTAGGGGAGTCATGGGGTTGTACTCTACAATCCAAGCGTATTTTGGATATTTTTCTAATGCAGTTGATAGCGGGTAAATTACCGTTGTGGCATACATTAAAAGCTGCACACCAAAGGTTACCAAAAAAGCTAAATCGCGGTATTTGGTGGTTAAAGCCGATATTATCATACCTAAACCTAAACCTAAACAGGCCATTAAAAGTACAACAACTGGAAACAATAAAATATACCAATTAGGGCCAAATTGGTAGCCTGTAAAAAAATAATAGGCCACTAAAAGTATAAATAACAGCATTTGTACCCCAAATTTTACCAAGTTAGATACTACAATGCTTAAGGGCATTATTAACCTTGGAAAATATACTTTGCCAAATATGTTTGCATTGTCTTTAAAAACAGTACTGGTTTTTGTTAGGCATTCGGCAAAATAATTCCATGCGGTAATGCCGGCCATATAAAATAGGGGTTGGGGCAAGCCATCGGTTGATATTTGCGCTAAGTTACCAAACACAAATGTGAATATAATGGTGGTAAACAAAGGTTGTATAAAAAACCATAATGGACCTAAAATGGTTTGTTTGTAAAAGGATACAAAATCTCGACGGACAAGTAATCCCAGCAAATCTCTATAATGCCAAACATCGTTTAGATGTAAATTAAAAAGATTGTTTTGCGGTTTTATTTCTAAATCCCAGTGTTCGGTATTAAGCATATTCTGGTAATAAAATGTTTTTTATTTGTTCTTTATATTGGGTGTAACCAAAATATTCATCAGTTTTTTTTATTAATTCTAAATGGTTGATTAAATCTTTATTATTGAGATGTTTATTTATAGCTACTACTAATTCTTCAATACTATCGGGGTTTATTAATGTGCCTATTTCGCCATTTCGCAAGGCATCAACCGAGCCATCTTTATTGCCACCAATTACGGGTAAACCGCATGCCATAGCTTCTATAAACACAATTCCAAAACCTTCTTTTTTGCTGGGCATTACAAAAACATCGGCTATGCCAAAATAGGTGCTCACATCATCATCATTAATAAAACCAGTTAACTTTACCTCATTTAAAATATTGTATTGTATTAATAAAGTTTGTATGCGGTTAAATTCTGCTTCATCGTATTTTCCGGCAATAATGTAACGAATGTTGGGATTTGATTTTTTAATTATTGATACGGCTTTAATAACTTGATCGTAGCCTTTATATTTTTCGAAAGATGATAAGCGGGTTAGCGTTAATAAAGTTTGATGAGATGCGTTTATTCCTGTTTTTTCTTCTACAATTTGTTGTGTTTTTGGGTTAAATTTTCTTTTAAAATTAGGATCAACACAATTGTTTAATATAATGCATTTTTTAGGGCTTACATGGTGTTTGTTAACCATTACACTTTGTGTGTATGCACTAACAGGTAAAATAAAATCGGCTTTTTTTAACAAGAGTTTTTTTATATATGTCAAGTTTCGCCAAACTTCGATACCGTGAACTTGCACATAAACTTTAGTTTTAGGCGATAATGTTTTAATTATTATGCCTACCCAAGCTAAATGTATATGGCTAAGCATTACCACATTGCTTTGTATGCCTTTTAGGGATGCTTCTAAAATAAAAGTTATTAAATTACCATTAAAACCTTTAAACCTATTGTTGCTAATGTATTTTTCGGATGGTAAATCGTCGTAAGCGCTCATGGCGCTAAACCGTATTAGGTGTTGCGAGCGTAAATCGGTGCCTACTTTCATTAATACTCGATTTACTTTTTCTATACCTCCCGTTGTGCTAAATGAGGTTAAAGTTAAAAACAATACATTTTTTTTTGGTAAATATTTTTCTATTTGTAGTAAAGAAAAACATCTAGACCAATGCAATTTATTATTTAAAAATTGTTGTCCTAGTTTTGCAACTGTTTGGTTAGGATGATGGTTTATTTTGTAAATTTCGGGATGTTTTTTGTTCCATTCTTGAAAAGGAAAGGTAAAGCCCATTTTTTTTCGCTTCCAAACCTGCTCTGGTAAAATATCTTTAAAAGCATCAATTAGTAGCTGCTTACCTATTGGGCCAGCAAATTTTATTTCTGGGGCAATGCGGTGGCATAATTTTAAAAAATCTTTATCTAAAAAAGGCACACGTACTTCTACTCCGTGTGCCATACTCATATAATCGGTATCTTTTAGCAATTGCGAGCGCATGTAAATATTTTGCTCTAACCAGCTGGCATAATTGCCTGGGGCTAATTGGCTTGGCTTTACGTTATATTCAAAATTTTGAATACACGCTATAACTTCTTCTTGGGTAGCATCAATTAACTGGCTTATAACTTTTGGCGTGTAAAAACCACGTAATGATAGGTAATCATTATTTACATGGTTGCTTTGCAGGTAAACTAATTTCCGTAGTCGTTCATCCGATAAATGATCGGCAATTTTAAATAGCTTTATGGGTAGCTTGCGTAACCTGTCTAAATATTTAACCCGTTTAAATGTGGGGTAGCCGCCAAACAATTCATCGCCGCCAAGGCCCGATAAAACTGCTTTTAAACCTTCTTCTTTAGCACAACTAGTAATAAACCAAGTATTTATAGCATCGCCGCTTGGCTGGTCGAAGGCTTTTTGAATGCTGGGTAAAGCATCTAAATAATCTTTTTGGGTAACTTTATAACTTTTATGCTTGCCACCAATTATTTTTTGAACCGTTTTTTGATAGCTTTCTTCGTTGTAAAAACCTTCATCGAATGTTACGGACAGTGTTTGTAAGTTTTGTTTTTTATTTTGAGCTGCTAATAATGCAATTAAGCTAGAATCTATACCTCCACTTAAAAAAACACCAATAGGTGAATCGGCAATTAAATGCCTATTAACGGCTAATGTAAATTGGCTACGTATTGCTTCAATAGCGTGTTGTTTGTTGGTAATCTCTTCGGTAAAAATTAAACTTTCGAACTGAGTTTGCGTATATGTGTAGCTAGTTAAGTTGTATGTTAAAAAATATCCTGGTTTAAGTTGATAAACATTTTTTAGAGTGGTAAATGGTTCGGGAATAAAGCCAAATGATAAAAAATAGATTTTCCAATCGTGGTTATCTTCACACCTAAACCCCGATTGATAAAAAGCTTTAACTTCGGATGCAAAAACTAAACCCTCGGCTGTAGCCATATAATACAATGGTTTAATGCCAGCTACATCTCGAACTAAATAAAGTTGATTTTTGCTTTTATCTAACAGCGAAAAAGCAAACATGCCGTTAAACTTTTTAAAAGCTGCAGTACCCCATTGGGCATAAGCTATTAAAATTACTTCAGTATCGGTATGCGTTATAAAATTGTGGCCTAGTTGTTTAAGTTGATTTTTAAGCTCTAAATAATTATATATTTCGCCGTTAAAAACAAGTACCAATTGCTCATTGGGTGATAACATGGGCTGGTGGCCAGCGGCACTTAAATCTAACAATGCCAACCTACGATGCCCAAAAGCAAGGTGTAAATTACTGTCAATAAAATATCCAGCATCATCGGGCCCGCCATGCGCCTGTACATTAGCCATGTTTTTAATATGGTAATTTAAGTCGTTATTATTTGGTTTAAGGGATATAATACCTGCTATGCGGCACATTTTATATTGCTTTTTTGTTTGCTTTTTTGCTATTTTGTTGATACTGAACTATCATATTTTCTATTAAAATTACACAGCTTCGCTCATTCAGTCCCACTGGGCTTTTTAATTTGCACAAACATAAAGTATAAATTTTATTTTAGTAATTAAAATAAAACATTGGCATTAAATAGGAACAACATATCCTGCAGGAATTTTTAAAAGTATAGATTGTCCTAAAGCATCTAATCTTAAAATGAGGCGATTTTGTTGTTGCCACATTACCATTTCGGCATGGTAACCTTTTAAATTACCCTCAATAATTTTTACTTTTTGCCCTATTTCTAATTTATCAAAACAAATTTCGGGTTCATAGTTTTCGGTTAAAATTTTTTTTAGCTGTTGAATTTGTGCATCTGGTATGGTGGCCAAAACCCCCGAAAAATAAATAAACCTAACTGCACCTTGGGTTTGCAATACCAAATCGTACTCTTTTAAACTTATTTTTACAAATAGGTATGATTTAAAAAGAGGCTCTTCAACCCATTTTTTTCTATCGCTCCATTGCTTTAATTGTTTATTTAAAGGCAAATAGGTTTCTATTCCCTTTTTAATAAGCAGATTGTAAGTTTTTTTTTCGGTTCGTGATTTTGTGTAAACAGGATACCAATCATAGGAATCTATAAATTTGTGCATTATAATTTAGAAATAAGCTAAAGTTAACTAGCTTTCCAATTAAAAATAGTTTTTAATTTGCTTAAATAAATTTTAAAAACGCTTTCTTTAATATCGTCGGTGTAATAACCTTGGCCATTAGTGTGTACATCAGAATAATAGTAGCCATAATAATTATCGTTGTAAACGGATGTGTAGTATCTTGAGTACA
>JAYULE010000206.1:0-25443 GCA_043763845.1 Sphingobacteriales bacterium | reverse complement strand
ATAGACAAATAAAAAAAGATACAGCGGACGGCGTGTTAAAACGCCCAAATCATAATTAAAACTATAATAAACAATGGTTTATTAATCGAACTCAGGTTATAAATAAAATTTGTAATAACCTGAGTCCGATTATTAAACTAAAGTGTAATTTGCTGTAAATCAATTTTATTTAAGATTTTAAAGCGTTAACGACATTAGCGGCCCGCCTGCCGGCCGGCAGGCATCCTTTTTTTATTCCCCTAGCCTCAAAGGGGGAACACGTTAAAATCCCCCCTTTGAGGGCAAGGGGGAAAAAAGATACTTGCCTACCGGCAGGCAGGCAGCGGACAGCGTGTTACCTTGCCTACCGGCAGGCAGGAAACGCCCAAATTATTACAAAAGCAGTATTTATTAATCGAACTCAGGTTAATAAGAAAACTAATTACGAAAATAAAAGAAAGGCTTTACCCAGTAGTAGTTTACTTAAATAGTAATTAAATAGAAATTGGTTATCAAAAAAACCCCTCTTTTGAAGAATTTTTGGTAACTAATATTATTAGTATGTTGCTGTTTTATTTGTTAGAATAATTAATTTTTTTTGATTTTTTACATTTCTTTTGAAGCTATCTTGTAAACTCAATTACTTGGGCACTCACAGTTATAGTTCTTTTTACATAGAAAGGATAAAAACCGCTGAAGTGTTCCTCTGTCATCAAGTTGATTATGGCTTTAGAACCATTTAGCAAGTTGGCTTTCTTCATCATTGTTGCATAAGCATTTTCGTACAATTGTTTTTTGTTCGTACCACCAATTAACAGTACAAAAGACGTCTCCGAACTTCCCCTTACCTGGTCAGTTACTTTGAAGTTGTTTTCACTTTAATGTACCTCGGTGGTGTTTTGATTGTGATTGAAAACATAAGCGTGACCAATGCCACATGAGCTGATAAATGCCGAGAACAATAACAAATAGGAATAAATGATGATTTTTTTTAGGTTACTAGTCATTTATTTTCTCTTTTTTAAATTAAAATTATACCCAAAATTAAGGCCAGGTTGAATAAAGTAGTTAGGCCATTTATTTTCTACTGCTTTAAAAGATTTTGGCACATTGGTTCTTACAGGCCAATAACTACATCCAATAGCTGGTTCAAAAAAGAAACGGTTTTTAAAAAACTTAAACTGGTAACCCAAATGGAAATTTAAATATAATGTGTACCCATTTCCAATTTTTTTATTATCCTCATCCTTATATTTTTCAAAAGCATTCAATGCATGGAGGGATGTGAACATTCCTTTCCACAAAAAACGCTGATAACCTAATGTAGGTGCAAGTATGCGGGCATGGCCAGGATAGTTTTCTCCTGGTTTATCAAATGATGGTGATCCAAAAGGCAAACCTATTGGAAAAGAATAAATGGATCTTTTAAAATCAAGGGAAACAACATCTTTAGGTGTTATTCTATATCCTAAATTTAATTGTATATACTCGGGGTTGTTTGTTTTATCAAAATTTCCTAACATAAAGAGCGAGCTCCCAACAAACCACCGTTTGTAGGTACTGTCTTGTTTGGCATTTTGTGCATTTACCTGTAAACTGCTTGTAAACACTAAGGCAAGCCCAATCCATAATTTTTTTTTTTGCATATCTATATTTGTTATTGTTAAATGATAAGCAAAAATAGACCGACGAGATACAATAACTCGTTCACTTAAGTTAAGAAATATGCTTTAGCTCTTTTTTTCAAAAATTCTAGCCCTTAGTCTGCTTAATGATTGAGGTTTGATACCTAAATAGCTCGCTAATTGGTGTTGTGGTACACGTTGAATAAGGTCTGGTCTTTTTTGCAATAAGTTCAGGTATCTTTGTTCGGGTGATGAAGTTTTAAACTCGTCAAAATTAATTTGTTGTTTGGCTAACAACTCTTCCGATAATTTTCTACACATTATTTCAAATTTTGGAAATTTAATATTCATTTCAACCCCCATATCTGGGTTTGTAACCGTTAATATAGTATCTTCTAAACAACTTATATAATATTCGGACGGAGTTTTACTTGTTACACAATGTGGTACCATACCTTCCATTTCTGTAAAAAAGGCGGTAGTTTTTTCTTCACCATCTATGATGTAATATTTACGAATACAACCTTTTAAAACAAAATATTCTTCTTGGGATTTCTGCCCTTCTTTGAGTAAAATCGTCCCTTTCTTTACCGAGCGAAATAGGTTTAACGAAAGTATTGCGCTCTTCTCATCTTCTGCCAGAGAAATGTATTTTGATATAAACTCAAATAATATATGTTGCATTGTATTTATATGTTGTTATGTTGTTACTTTCTGTTACAATTGCCTCCAAAATTTACGTAGGGTAGTTTATTTTCACATTTTTAATTTGTAACCTCCAACAAAACATGCTCAATACTTAACTGCCTTTGCTCGCCATTTACCATGTTTTTTAAGGTAAATTTTCCGGTTTCCATTTCTTGGCTACCTATAATTAAGGCATAAGCTATTTGCTTGTTGTTGGCATATTGCATTTGTTTTTTAATTTTTGCTCCAAAAGGGTACAACTCGGTTGCTATATTTTGCTTACGTAAAAGGTTTAAAATACTTAAGCCGTAGATTTCCTCGGCTTTGCCTAAAGCGCAAATAAGTAATTTTGTACTTTGCTCGGCGTTGGCCGGAAAAAGATTTAACTCTTCTAAAACGTCATAAATTCTATCGGCACCAAAAGATATACCTACACCTGTAAGGCCTTGTAAACCAAACATTCCTGTAAGGTTATCATAACGGCCACCACCACCAATACTACCCATTGTGGCTTGGTTAGTTTTAACTTCGAAAATACAGCCCGTGTAATAATTTAAACCTCGGGCTAAGCTTAAGTCAAGTTCTACTATGGCGTTTTGTAGTTGAAAGGATTTTAGGTAATTAAAAATAGTATAAATTTCTTCAATACCTTGTAAACCAGCTGGTGATGATGATAAAATTGTTTCTAAACTTTCTAGTTTTGTTTCGTTGTTGCCACTTAGCAGTATTATAGGTTTTAATTTTTCAATATCGGCTGGTGTAAATCCTTTATTTAAAAGTTCGGTTGTTATGCCATCAAAACCAATTTTATCTAGTTTATCAATGGCAACTGTAAGGTCTATTATTAAATTGGGTTTGCCTAAAACTTCGGCAATACCTGTTAAAATTTTGCGATTGTTTATTTTAATGGTAAAGTCTTGTAACCCTAAATGTGTTAAAACCTCATCGTATATGCAAATAAATTCGGCTTCGTTAAGTAAACTATCTGTACCAACAACATCAGCATCGCATTGATAAAACTCTCGATAACGGCCACGCTGTGGTCTATCGGCTCGCCAAACGGGTTGTATTTGGTAACGTTTAAATGGTAAAGTAATTTCGTTTTGGTGCTGCACAACATAGCGGGCAAAAGGGACAGTAAGATCGTACCGTAATGCTTTTTCGCTAATTTTTGGTGTTAAGGTTTGCGATTTTTGATCGGTTAAATTTGTACCCAATTTGGCTAAATAATCGCCACTGTTAAGTACTTTAAATATGAGTTGGTCGCCTTCGTCGCCATATTTACCAGTTAAAGTATCTAAGTTTTCCATTGTTGGGGTTTGTATTTCTTGATAGCCGTATTTTTTAAATACCTTTTTTATGGTATCAAAAATATAATTACGTCGGCTCATTTGCGTAGGATTAAAATCGCGGGTGCCTTTGGGTATTGTTGCTTTTACGTTTGCCATTAAGCGAAATTAAACAAACTAACTGTTTTGTGAAATTTTTAATGGCAAATCATTTATTAGTTGTATGCTAAATAAATTGTATGAAATTTAATATTAATAGAACATGTATTATTAATAAATACCTACCTTTAAGTCGCATTTAAACTATAAAATTCAAAAATTTATGAAAAAGACCACCGAACAAGAATCGTTATATAGCAATTTAGAAAATCAAAACGTTTTAGAACTGCTTAACAACATTAATAAAGAAGATCAAACTGTTGCCCTTGCGGTACAAACGGCAATACCTCAAATTGCCGCTTTAGCTTCTGTTGCTGTTGAATTAATAAAAAAAGGAGGCCGTTTATTTTATATCGGTGCAGGTACAAGCGGCAGGCTGGGTGTTTTAGATGCATCTGAATGTCCGCCAACATTTGGCGTACCTTTCGATATGGTGGTAGGTATTATTGCTGGTGGCGATACCGCAATTAGAAAAGCAGTAGAAAACGCCGAAGACAATGAGCAACAAGCCTGGCTTGACTTGCAGCAATTTAACATCAACCAAAAAGATATTTTAGTAGGTATTGCAGCATCTGGAAGCACACCTTACGTTATTGGAGGATTGCAAAAAGCAAACGAAATTGGTATATTAACTGGCTGTGTGGTTTGTAACGGCGGTAGCCAAATTGCAACAGTGGCAAAAATGCCCATAGAAATTGTAGTTGGCCCCGAGTTTTTAACTGGTAGTACCCGTATGAAAGCTGGCACTGCACAAAAGTTAGCATTAAATATGCTAAGCACAACGATAATGATTAAGTTAGGCAAAGTTAAAGGTAACCGAATGGTTGATATGCAATTAACCAATAATAAATTGGTTGAGCGTGGTGTACAAATGATAATTAACGAAACAGGCCTAAACCAACAAAAAGCCCAAGACCTATTAACAAAATACGGCAGTGTGCGTAAAGCTGTCGAAGGTTTTTTATTGCTTTTGCATTAATAAAAAATCTGTGTCAGTCTGTTTATCTGTGAGCAAAAATTCCGATCTGCCTTTAATAAGTGTTTTAGTTTATACAAAAATGCAATAATTATGAGCAAAACCTTTAAAACAAAACATTACATTAACTATGCATGAAATAGAACCCTATTACCGTTGGCGTGATGATTATGTGGCAGCCGAAGATAAACTTTCGCCTTTTTATGACACACAATATAATGAGTTTAGTTTTGATAAACAAATTTACAACTACCTTATTCATCCTCAGTGGGATAGTTTTGGTTCGCAAACTTTATACTTAAAAATTTTATTTGTTGATTATGAAAGTCAATATGCAATTATAGAATTTATTGGCGAATGGAACGATGCTATAGGAAATGATATTATGCTTTTAAAAAGAGAGATTTTAGAAACTATAATTGCCCAAGGAATTAATAAATTTATCTTGTTGGGTGAAAACATTCTTAACTTTCACACATCAGATGATTGTTATTACGAAGAGTGGTTTCAAGATATTGAAGATGGCTGGATAGCTGGCATAAATTTTAGGCCACATGTAATTGAAGAATTTAAAATCAATAACATTGACTACTATATTAGCTTTGGTGGTAATTTAGATGATTTAAACTGGCGGCAATTAAAACCCGCCCAATTATTTTTACTTGTAGAAAACCAAATATTAAAAAGATTGACTTAAATTTGAACATCAATTAAAGAAAAAACAAAATGAATAACGAAACTCAAAAAATTCAATATGCAGATTACGTAGATGTAAATGCAGATTTATCAAAAAAATTTATAGCCAAGGTTTTTGCTTGGATGTTTGTTGCCCTAGGCGTTTCAACACTTTGTGCATACCTATTTGCCAGCGATAGTAGCTTGCTTAGCCTGTTAATAGATATGGAAACGGGCCGACGTACAGGTTTAGGAACCGTTATGATGTTTGCTCCATTGGCATTTATGTTGGTAATGTCGTTTGGTATAAACAAAATATCGTACCCAGTAATGTTGATTTTATTTATAGCCTTTGCAACCACAATGGGTATTAGCCTTAGTTTTATTTTTCTATTATATACATCTGGTTCTATAACAGGTGTGTTTTTATCATCGGCTTTGTTATTTGGTGTGATGGCAATTTTAGGTTACACCACCGATACAGATTTAACAAAATTAGGCTCGCTATTAATGATGGCTTTATTTGGGATGATTATCGCATCGGTAGTAAATATATTTTTAGGAAGTAGCCAAATGCAATACATAATTAGCTTTATTGGGATTATTGTATTTACAGGTTTAACTGCCTATGATGTGCAAAAATTGAAACGTATTGGCGCAGGTATAGAGTTTGGCGATGCAACTGCAAGTAAAATGGTATTAATGGGCGCATTAACGCTTTACCTAGATTTTATTAACTTGTTTTTAAGTATGTTAAGAGTTTTTGGTAGCCGTAAATAATTATTGATTTACGTTTTTTAATTTGGCGTAAGCACTTAAATACATTTGATTAAAGGGTAAACTTAAGCGTTTACCCTTTATGTTTTTTAGACGCACTTATACAAGTATAAAGTTGAGAAAAAAAGTGTTATTTAATATCTTAAAAACTATATCCCACCAAAACCGAAAAAACTCTATTTCTTCCTTCTCTTACTGGCGGAAGTTTGCTGGCTTTTGTTATACCTAATCCGTAATTTACTCCTAGGCTAAGCCCATATTTAAGTTTATAATCTGCCAAAAAATTAACCCCAAAATCTAATGATTTAATTATTGAATTATTAGCGTTACCAATTGGTAAATCGCTTTTATAGGTTGCATTAGGGGCATCATTTTGTTGATTAAACGACCTTAAATTAGAGGGCGTAAATATAGATTTTGCTGCTATGGCATACGCCAAATAAGGGCCTGCACCAAGGCTCACATTTTTATAGCTATATATTAAGTTTAGTGGTAATTCTAAATAAGTTATCCGATGGGTAAATTTATCTTGCCCTAATCCAATAAAAACGCCATTTTCATCTGTAAAATCTAACCCAGTTTGCATTTTACTTCCTTTTTGGGTAAACCCTAACCCAAATTGTAAAACAAGCGATTGCGCAATTTTAGCATTAGCTAAAGCACTTAAGTTAAAACCAACAAGGTTTTTAAATTGAGTATCGTCGTTAATAATAAATATTCTAGGTTCGGTAACTTGGTAATTGGCTAAGTTTATACCACCTTTAAGCATAAACGAGAGTTTTTTATCGCGGCTTTGTGCCAGCACACTGCAAGCACATATTGTGATTAATAAAATGGAAAATAGTTTTTTCATAAGTTTATTTTTCATCTAAAATAGATAAATCTATTTAAAATGATAGTTATTAAGCATCATTTTTATTTTTTTACTTGCAAAAATGCGTTTTCCATAATTAAACTTCTAGAAATAAAAATCTATTAATTAAAAAAGAAAATTCCATAGCTAAAAAAACTTTCAGGTGCTCGCTGCCCAAAGCCCATTGCCCGAAGCCCGCCTGCCCACCTACCCAAAACCCACTAAAAAACATTACCACCCCACACAAAACCAGTAAATTCGTTAGTTGCATAATTACGGCCAATCAAGTTAAATTTATCAATACCAATTGCTATTGCTCTTTTTTCTAGCGTTTGTTTATCTTGCGGTATGGGCGTTTCTTTAACTTCAATAGCGGTATTGCCATTAAAAATAAAATCAATTTCTTGGCCTGTTTTTTTCTGGTAATACTGTATAGTGCCTAAGTTTTTAAGCTGTATGGCAATTGCGTTTTCGAAAACCTGTCCGCTTGATAACTGCTCGCCTGCTAAAACGTTTAATAAGCCTGTATCGGCAAAGTATAGTTTGGTTTGTTGTGATATTTCTTTGTCGATATTTTTTGTAAACGGCGTGGCTTGGTAAATTAAGTACGTATGTTCTAACAGCTGTATATAAGTAGCTATTTTTTGGCGGTTTATGCCTGTTACGCTACTAATTTTGGTATAATCTATTTTATTGCCCGTTCTTGCGGCTAACAATTTAATGAGTTTGTATAAATCTTCGCTAAGCGAATAATCGGCTAGTAGCTTTACATCCATCTCTATATACGAGTTTATAATATCCTTTAGCAACGCTATTTTATCACTTTCGGTGGTTTCTAAAACCACCTCAGGGAATCCGCCAAATTTTATATATTCGTTATAAGCTTCTTTAAATTTATTGTACCAAGTTTTGTTAAATGGATGCCAAGCGTATTTGCTAAAATTAATTTGGTTTTGATTTTTAAATTCCAAAAACTCTTTAAAACTTAGTGGATACATTTCGAAAACACGTTTACGGCCAGCTAAACTTTCCGAAAACTGGTTTTTCATATAGTATGAGCTAGAGCCTGTAACTATAAATTTTATGGCGTAGGTATCGTACAAGTATTTTATTAAACTGGGGAGGTTTTCTATCAGTTGTATTTCGTCTAATGCAATAAGGCAGGGTTTATTAAATTCTAACCCCATTAACGCCAATTCGTCTTTTATTGCTTCGTAATTTTGGCCATTAAATAATATTCTTATTTCTATACGTTCACAGTCTAAATAAATATAATTGCTGTGCCCAAGGTGTTGCAAAACATACTTTACGGCTGTACTTTTACCCACACGGCGCATACCGGTTATCACAGTAACCTGCTTTTTTTTACTGTGTTCTACTAGCTGTTTGTAAATTTCTCTTAAATACATGCTGCAAACTTAATCAAATAGTATAACTTTTTGAAATTATTTTTATCATAAAGTTATACTATTTGAAATTATTGTTACTAATTTACAATAAATTTACTTGTGTTTAATTGTCTTTTAAATCGGTATCAGATGAGTTTCCTTTTTTCTGCGATTTAAAAATGTCTACAAATAGGCCAACTTGTAAAAAATCTCTACCTGTTTCGTCGTTTATTTTGTAATCTAACTGGTGTAAGTAGCCAACTTGCAAAGTGGTGAATTTATTGGGTTTATAGTTAAATGCGGTTAGCATTCGGTTTCTCTCAAAATAGGGTTCGTTATTGGTAAAAAATATTTCGTTACTGGTGCTTATTTGAAAAGGCTTGTAATCATCTTTTTCTTTACCAAAAGGGTACGAAACGCCTAGTCTATACCTAAAACGGTTGCGGTAACCATTGCTGGTAAACCTTAACTCGGCTCGGTAGCGTTGTTCAATTTTTAATTTCCAAATAGATTGAAACAAAATAATTTGTGGCCAAAGTCTAAATTCGTTATTGTTTTTAGGCAAGCCAAAATTGCCATTTTCGTTGTAGGTTTGGTAGCTACCTGCCCCAAAACTAGCTTTAACATTTTTTTCGATTTTATAATTTACACCACCTTTGTATTCGTAATAATGAAAATTATCATAAAACTTTAACGATCGTAATTGTGCTTCACCAAAAACACTCCAGTTTGGGTTTAGTGTATATTTTAAGTTTAATATATTCCAAGTACCCAAATTATTATTTTGTGCAAATACTTTACTAACCAATAGTAAAAATATGATGGTTATTTTAATCTTGTTTTTCAACTTAATGGGTTTAATTACTAGTATAAATCCCACCCTAATATATTTAATTCTAATACAATACCCATTGGCTTGGGTGTGTTTGGGTTAGGTATTTGCCATCCAGCACACAGCTGTATTCTTTTAGAAGCGTTAAACATTGCACCTAAAACTGCTACAGATGCATCGTTGTTGCCACTAACCCAATCGCCCATTAAATACCATTGTTTGTTTAACTTTAATTCGTAGCCTCCCATAACTCCAAAAGTATTGCCTTGGCCAACAAACATTCTGTTAGTGTTATAAAACCCACCTACAAGTTTACTACCCGTATTAATATGGTAAGAAGTAATAAAATAGGTAAAATGATTTAATTCTTTGTTTTGAATTTTGTTACTTAAATTCCAGCCAACTTGTGCGCCTGCATTAAATTGAACATCGTGAGAAATTACAAATTGTTTTTGTACCGTTGCCATTGCAATTGGGTAAACAGCGCCTTTGCTTGGGTTATCGTTATGCAAAACCAGCCAGTTGGGCGAAAAATAAAATCCTTTGCCTACAATATTAAGTCCGGCATCCCAGCCTTTACCTAAACCGTAAACAAAATGCGCTTTTGATTCTAATTTGTTTTTGTAAACATTAAATTGGTGCTGATAAAATATTTTTTTGTGATTTGTAATATCTCCCGATGGTATATTGAATAAATTTTGCTGGGCATAAATACTGTTTTGGCCTAATAAAATCAAAATAACAAGGAATAATAAAGGATTAAGTTTCATATAGGTAAATATGATTTGAGTTTAAATAAATTTTTAAAAAATAGTAGAAACGTTAGTGTACTTTAACTAAGCAAAGCTAACAAAATACTAATATGTATAATTAGTAATAAAGTAAAACCTAAAATGGTTTATTAATCCAACTCAGGTTAGTATTATAAATCCCTAAAATTATCCAATCAAATGGTGTATTCGTGGCAATTATTATTATTATTATTTGGCTAAAAAGCAACTTATAGTTTCGTTTTTATTTATTTGCCACGAATTTAAAAATCTTGAGTGCCAAAATTTCCGAAAAGTTTATCTCTGCTATAGTTTGGTGTTTATAACAAATTTTTTTGCATCGAAACCTAAAAAACAGAAGGTACAATGCAAAACTTCTGGTAAATCCCTTAACATGTGCTACTAAACTAAACTTTAAAAAACTTTTACAAATTCTTAACTCTTTAAGTTTATGTTCATAAACTTACCTTAACATTAAAACCTCGAATAGCATTCTATTTAATAGTGCTATTTGTTTGTTTGATTTAAAATTTTGCTTTAATTTAAACTATGCATTATAATATTGTTAATAAGCATTGTAATTTTTTGCAAAACCCTTAATTAAATACGTATATTATTTTTAAAATTTAATTGTCTTATTTACAGTTGATTGTAACATTTATGAAATATTTACTTAAAATTATTTGTTTTTTAATATTAAGTACTGTTATATTTATATTAATTAACATATTTTAACAAACACACTAAATTATTCATTTTATGAGAAAAATTGTACAAAGTTTTTTCTTATTAATGCTACTAACAACCATAGCATTAGCACAAGAACGAACAGTTACGGGAACGGTAACGGCTAAAGATGATGGCTTGCCCATACCCGGGGCAAGTGTAAAAGTAAAAGGTACTAACCAAGGTACCCAGACAAATGGCAGCGGTGTATTTAGCCTTAAAGTAACGGGCAGCAACCCTGTTTTGGTTGTTTCTTTTATAGGAAACGCAACACAAGAGGTAAGGGTAGGTGCTGGTAGTACACTAAATGTAGTTTTGGATCAAAACGACAAATCACTCTCCGAAGTTGTGGTTACAGGTTACTCTACTAAATCTAAAAGGGCAAATACGGGTTCTTCATCTGAGGTAAACGTGGAACGCTCTATGCAACAACCTAATGCATCTTTCGACCAGATGCTACAAGGGCAAGCAGCTGGTATAAACATTAAAACTGGTTCGGGCCAACCAGGAAGAAGCGCAGATGTAGTTATTAGAGGTAAAGGTTCTATAAACGGATCTTTTGCCCCCTTATACATAATTGATGGTATTGAGGTTAGAGGCGAAGATTTTAGTACAATTAATCAGAATGATTTTGAAACGATTACAGTTTTAAAAGATGCATCTTCAACCGCTATTTATGGCTCTAGAGGAGCAAATGGTGTAATTGTAGTTACCTCAAAAAGAGGTAAATCAGGTGATTTAAAAATAAGTTACGACGGGCAAATTGGTGCTGCGCAAGCTCCTGAAAATCAAATGTTGGTAATGAATACACCAGAAAAGTTAGATTTTGAGAGGAATATTGCGAAAGTATTTACTAGGCGTACGGAAGCAGAATGGCAGAGACTTAGAAACATTAACACAAATTGGAACGATTATGTGTTGCGAAAGGGAAAACTTCAATCTCATAACCTCTCTTTATCTGGAGGTAATGATAAAACCACGTTTTACTCTTCTTTGGGGTATTATGATGAGGAAGGTATTGTAATTGGAACCGGTTTAAAGAAATATAACGGTCGTGTAAACGTAACACATACCGATAAAAGAATAAAAATTGGGACAAACGTTTCCGGTGGATACTCCGATTTTGAAGGGACTACTGAGGGTAATCAAGGAGTTGGTTCGCCTTTAAATGCTTTATTATGGGCTTTGCCTTACGACAAACCTTTCGATGATTTTGGTCAGTACGACAAACCAATACAATCAATATATGACTTTATTAATCCAGTTGAAGACTTAATTGAGAATAAAAGACAAAATAAAAGATTAAAAGGAACGGGTAATGTTTTTTTCGAATATAAATTACCATGGGTCGAAAATTTAACTTACAAAATAAATATGGGTGGCGATTATAGCCAAGAAGAAGAAACAAGGTTAGTGAAAGCTGGTACACAAAGTGCATTACAAAGCGAGGCCTATGGTTCGGAGGTATTTGCAAAAGGACAATTTAGAAATGGCTTAGATAGACGTTTTAGATATACTATAACTAATAGTATTAATTACAAAACTAATTTAGACGATGCTGGCGACCATACATTATCTACTTCTTTATATACTGAATTTTTAAGAGCTAGAGGGCGTAGATTTTCACATACGGTTTATGGTAACCAAATACCTTTACCAAACGAAGCTGGTTTTGTTGCTGGCACACCTACAAATGGTTTTATACCTACTTTTTTAGGTTCTTTCCCCGAAAACAGTGCGTTAATGTCGTATTTTGGTACTGTTGATTATGGGTATAAAAACAAGTACTACTTATCGTTAACAGGTCGTACAGATGGTTCCTCGAAACTTAGCCCAGAAAGCCGATGGACTCAATATGGGTCGGTAGGAGCAGGTTGGATTGTTACAGAAGAAGATTTTTTTAAAGTAAAACCTATAAATTATTTAAAATTAAAAGTAAGTTATGGTGCTGTTGGTAACCAAACAGGTATTGGGCAGTTCCCATATTTACAACAATACACAAAAGGAACTTATGCTGGGCAATTAGGGCTAAACATAAACAGGCTTGGCAACGCCAATTTAACTTGGGAAAAAAGAACAACTGCAAATTTAGGCTTAGATATAGAGTTTTTTAAGAGTGTTTTAAGAGCCTCGGTTGAGGTTTATACCAGTACAACTACCAATTTATATTTTAACCCTGTTGTGCCAGCTACTAGCGGTGGTAATGGTGGTACAGAAGATATTGTAGATAGCTACCTTACCAATACAGGAAGTATGAACAATAAAGGTATTGAAGCTACTTTAGGTGTTAAAATTTTTAATAATAAAGATTTTAAATGGACAGTGGATGCAAATTATGCCTACAATAAAAACACTATCTTGTCTTTACCAGACAACCAAGATTTACAATTATATTTTGGCAGTCAAGCTTTACAAGTAGGTAAACCATTCAATAGTTTTTATTTGGCCACTTTTTTAGGTGTTAACCCAGCTAATGGTAACTCACAATATTTAAAAGAAGATGGAGTTAGTATAACTGAAGATTATGACGAAGCGGGTAGATTTATACAAGGCACAAGCGATGCCCCCCATAATGGTGGTTTAACTTCTACTTGGAGTTATAAAGGAATAGAATTACAAGTGTTTGGTGTTTTTTCAGCAGGTAATTTTATTTTCAATAACGCAAGAGTTAATCTAGAAAACAATCAATATACAAGATCGGGATATGCTAAAAGCGGTTTAACTGCCTGGACAACACCAGGGCAAATTACCAATTTTCCTAGACTGTCTGAACAAACTCAAACAAATACCACTAGGTTTTTAGAAAAAGGTGATTTTTTTAGACTAAGAAATGTACAATTGGCTTACAGTTTACCTAAAACTATTACTCAAAAATTAAAATTGCAAGGCTTAAGATTTTTTGTACAAGGTCAAAATTTATACACCAAATTCAAATTTCAAGGCTGGGACCCTGAAACATCTGCAGCTAGCGACGATACAGACTTTTTAAGTTCATCAGTTACTGGGGCACAATACCCTGCCTTAAAAAGAGTAACTTTTGGGCTAAATGTAACCTTTTAAATATATGATGATGAAAAATAAAATAATATTAATACTTGCTTTATTTATAATAAGTATTACTGCGTGTAAAAAACAGCTAAATACTATACCGGAGGGAGCAATTTCAGATTTGAATACTTTTGAAAAAGTGAAAATCGCAGTAATTGGGTGTTACCAAGGCTTTAAAAGTGATAGCTATTATAACAGCCCTTCTGCATCGGGCGCCGCAAATGGTTGGAGCGCATTGCCTGATTTAATGGGCGATGATTTTGTAGAAACTTTAACCAGTTTAGGTAATTGGAGAACAGCTTCCGAAATGACTTATAACGAAGATTATAGTATAGCGCAAGGACTTTATCAACAGCCCTACGAAATAATATCTAGGGCAAATAATATTTTAAATGCTTTAGTTCAGTATGAAAATAGCACAATTACAGCTACTGAAGCTAAAATTGTAAAAGCCCAAATGCTCGCAATAAGGGCACATGCTCACTTTGATATGATGCGTTATTTTGCATCAGAGTTTGCCAGAAATTCTACAGCATTAGGCGTACCCTACGTAATTTTATTCGACCCTCAAAAACCCTTATCTAATTTACCTTCAAGAAACACAATAAAAGAAAATTACGATAAAATTTTTGAGGATTTAAATAATTCAATACTTCTTTTTAGGCAAGGTGGTAACACTAAAAATAACGATTCTAGAAATTTTATAGATAGTACGGTAGTTTATGCTATGAGAGCAAGAGTTAATTATTATGCTTCACAATGGGGCGCTGCACTAGCAGACGCTAATGTTGTAATAGCATCAAACCCTTTAGCAAATGCTGTAAAGTATGTAGAAATGTACACCAAAGAGGGCGAAGCAACTCCACCAAGTGAAGTTTTATGGGCAATACCGTCTGATAATGCATTAACCCCCGGTGGTGCAACAAATGGTGGCGGTGGAAATTATAGAGTCGCTACACCAATGTCTAATATAATTAGTGGTTTAGGTGGGGCTTATAATAACCCTGCAATTGTTACTCGCATAACTGATGCTGGTTTTGAAAGCTGCGAATCAAGAAAATACGCAGGTATCAAAAGTTTTAAAGTGTATAGAACCGCCGAAATGACTTTAATTAAAGCTGAAGCTGAACAGAGATTGGGTAATGAAGCAATCTCACTTATAACTTTAAATAGTTTAAGAACTAACAGAGATGTTACTGTTGGCACAGAAACAGGTTCAACTTTATTAGATGCAATAGCACTTTTACGTAGAGTAGAGTTATTGGGCGAAGGTCACCGATGGTTTGATATTAAACGAACCACCAAAACCATCAACCGGAGCGAGTGTGGTAGTTCAGGTAATTCACTGTCAAATATTTGTAGTGTTGCTGCATCATCAAACAATTGGTCTTTCCCTATACCGTTTAATGAGATAAAAGCCAATCCAAATCTAGTACAAAACCCAGGGTACTAATTTTGAAATAGTTTTTTTTTAATAGCCTCGCTTAATTATTTAAGCGAGGCTTTTATATTTCAATTTTGTGTTATAAATATAAATCTAAAAAGTACAAGCCCTACCACTTGCTGGGATTGTATATGGTACGTTTTTAGAAAATATTACAATACCATTTTGTTTTATTAAAACTTCTAATAATCCTGTACCTCCTCCGCCGTCAATAGTTAACGAAGCCCTTAATACACCACTCAAAAAAGATTGAATGTTAAAATTATCAGCATCAGGTATTTCAACTGTCTGGCCTGCACTTAAACCAGAAACTATCAAACTTAACCCAGATTGAGTAACTCCTGTACAACCAGCGTTTAATCTAAATGTAGGCTCGCAAAAACCCAAACTATTCGCATTAGTTTGTCCATTAGCTGTTACCTCAGCTTGTGCCTTGCTATTTGCATCTGCAAGTGATATTGTTGAACTATATTTATTTGCAGGTACAACATAAGCTACAACCGAGCCTATTTGCCCAACAGAACAATTATTTTTTGTGAAATTTATTGAAAGCGCAGTATTATAAAACGGGCTGGTACAAGTCCCCAAACTATTCGCATTAGCTTGTCCATTTGCTGTAGTCTCTGCTTGTGCTTTACTGTTGGCATCAGCTTGTGATATGATTGAAGTATATTTATTTGCGGCTACGGTATAAGCTACTACCGAGCCTATTTGCCCAACCGCACAATTGTTACGGGTAAAGTTGGTAGTAAGGGCGGCGTTGAAATATGTTTGCGTACAAGTCCCTAAATTATTTGCATTATTTTGCCCATTTGCATTAATTTCAGTTTGGGCTTTGGCATCGGCATCGGCTTGAGATATGGTAGAAGTATATTTGCAATGCGGCACCAAATACACTACAGCAGAACCAGTTGTCCCTGGGGGGCAGTTGTTTTTATAAAACATTGGGCTACGTGAGCTGCTACAATAAGTGGGCAGTAAAGTACAAGTCCCTAACGTATTTGCATTATTTTGCCCATTAGCACTAATATCATCTGTTGCTTGTTGGTCGGCATCGGCTTGACTTATTCTAGAAATAAAAGTACCATAAAATACCAAATATCGTACACTAGAACCTTTATAACCAACTGGGCAATTATTTTTGGTAAAAGAAGGGTCGCGTGAATTACTATAAAAGGTTGGTGCCGGATTTACAGTAATTGTTACATCAATTACCCACATTGCCCCGTTAACACCTAAAGAGGTAGCAAAAAAAACGAATCTTACTATTCCTGTTACTGGTAAATTTGAATAATTAGTAAATTTATAACTAAATTTACTAGGTGAGTTTGAACCAAAAATGGCACCAGCTTGCCACGTTATTCCTACATCATTACTATTAAGTGAAATAGCGGTGTTAACACCATATAAACGGTTAACAGCTTCGCCAACAGCAGTATAATTTACTATAGCACCAGATGCAACTGTGATGTTATTTGGCGTTAAGGATATGCCCCCGCTTAAATTTTGGGCATACCCCCCCCCCATAAAAGAAAAGGTTAAAAAAGCAACAAATTGCAATAATTTTTTTCATAATTTTAATTTTCAAATTGGTTTAATTTATTGTGCAATAATAGTTAATAAAACAGAAATTGGTAAATAGATTAGTTTAAAATGTTGTTACGTGGTTAATTTTTATAATTATTGCTAAAAAAACTTAGATGTTTTACGCAGTTAAAAAAAAATCCTGAAAAGTATCAATTTTCGATTTTAAGAGTTTTAGAACTAATAGAGACGTTGCTGCAGGTACCGAAACAGGCACAGTTTCTTTAGATGCCATAGCACTTTTACGTAGAGTAGAGTTATTGAGCGAAGGTCACCGTTGGTTTGATATTAAACGAACTACCAAAACCATAAACCGTACCGAATGTGGTAATGCAGGCAATTCTTCATCAACTACTTGTAGCATTGATTCTTCTTCAGATAAATGGGCTTTCCCAATTCCTTTTAACGAAAGAAAAGCCAACCCTAATCTAGTACCAAATCCAGGGTACTAAATATTTAATAAACATAAAAAAGCTGTTCGTAAAAATTACGAGCAGCTTTTTTAATTTATATGGATTTTTAAGTCAATGAAAAATATACCCAATAACCCAGTGGCTTTATTATTAAATTTAAATGCTGCCGTATTAATTATTTGAATTCGCCAAATAATTAAATGATTATTTATAAAGGTAAGCTTGCAGTTGGTAAACCTAAAATTATATTCCCCTACTTTTCCAACAAGCAAACTGCATAAGCAACTACCCCTTCTTCCCTACCAATAAAACCCAACATTTCGTTTGTAGTGGCTTTTATTGAAATATCCTCAACATCTATTCCTGCTGCATGGGCAATGTTTATTTGCATTTGGGGTATGTGTGGGTTTAATTTGGGAGCTTCTAAACAAACCATAGCATCTATATTGCCAATAGTAAATCCTTTTTCGGAAATTAGTTTAACACAATTTTGCAACAAAATAAGGCTACTTATACCTTTCCAGCGTTCGTCGGTATTTTTAAAGTGGAAACCAATATCACGTAAGTTGGCAGCGCCTAATAAAGCATCGCAAATTGCATGTAATAAAACATCTGCATCCGAATGGCCAAAAGCACCTTTTTCTGATGGTAAAAGTACACCACCCATATAAAACGGATGTTGTGCTTTTAACTGGTGAACATCAAACCCAAAACCTACTTTAATTTTCATTAATTATTGCTAGCACCAAAATTAAAGATTAAAGAAAACCTTAGTGTTTGTGCCAAAGGCGATTGTGTTTGGTTGGCTAGTAAATAAGCTAAATTAATATCTACAACATTATAACGCAAGCCTGCACCAATAGTTAAGTATTGGCGGTTACCTTTATTTGGATTTTCGTAAAAATAACCCGTACGTAATGCAAACTGTTTGTTGTACCAGTACTCAAGCCCAGCCGAATATGATATTTCTTGCATTTCTTCGCTAAAACCGCCTGGCGCATCGCTAAAAGAACCAAAAATACCTGCTGGTACCGATTTGCTTTTATTCCTATCAATTTGTTGTGTACCGTTACCGTTAGGATCTATTATAAAATCGGGGGTTGGTACCAAAAGTTTATTTATATCAAAAGCGAAAGTAAAATCACTCATATCGTCGGCATGAAAAGTGTTAGCAATACCTAAGCGCATATTGGTAGGTAAAAATTGTTTTGCAGTTTCGTTATCAGTATAACCTAATTTTGGGCCTATGTTAGAAATGTTTAAACCCAAAGCCAAGGTAGATGGTACACCAAACACTTGTTTTTCATCTTTATAATATGCAGAAACATCGGCGGCAAAAGATGTACCAGCTTGGGTAGGCTGCCCCTGTACCATTTGCCCACTAAATATATTAGAATTAATATACCTTACTGCAGTACCTAATGAAAAATTTTCGCCAAAACTACGGGCATAGGTTACATCAAAAGAAAACTCGTTAGGGTTAAAATTCCCTGTTTCTAAACCATTTTCTTCCGTATATTGTATATTGCCCAAAGCAAAATATCTAAATGATGCTCCTAAAACGTTACGTTCGTCTAAACGATAATACCCTGCTACATAACCTAAATTAATATCTGGTGCTAAACGCTGCAACCAAGGGCTATATGACAAACTAAAGCCATATTTATCTTCTAAAAAAGCCAATTTTGCAGGGTTCCAAAAACTTGCATTAGCATCAGGAGATATTGCAACTCCAACATCGCCCATAGCGCCAGACCTAGAGTCGGGCGAAACCCCTAAAATTGGCATTGCCGTTTGAATAATATTACCAACCCTACCATCGGTAGCTTTAAACTGAGCAAAAACAACTATTGACGAGGAGATAAGTAAGGTTGTTAACGAACCGATTTTTAAAAAATTAGATTTCATACAAATAAAAAAATAGATAATTGAGTTATTTTGGTGCACTAAAGTAACAACTTATTTTACAAATTTTAGTTTTTTAAGATAAATTGTAGTTTTGTGATTTGCATTTAAACGTAATAAATTTTAAAAAGGTATTAAACAATTAAATTTTTGTGCTATTATTAAACTTTAAAATTTAAGTATTAAAATTCAAATAATGGCGTTTAATTTAATTGAAATAACTTTTTGTTCTAAAAAATTGTTTAATTTGCAATTAATAGAATTCTTTATCGTAAAATCATAAAATAAAAAATAAAAATTTGTGTAACTATTTTGTTATTTTCGTAGTTATTCGTTAAAATTGTGCTTAGTTTTTATTAAATTAAAACAACAACATATATACAACAAATAAAAGTTTTTACTTTTATGGTTTGTTAATTTATAGTAAAAAAATGAAAAAAAACCTCTTTTATGCTCTTGCCTTAGTAATAAGCGTATCATTAATTTTGCCTTCTTGTAAAAAGAAAGCAGCATCACCAAAAACTGGAGCAGCCTATAATCAAAGAAGACCAGGTTCTTTGCAAGTATCAAGAAAAGCTAAACCAGCACCTGGCCCTGGCTTGGTACACATTGAAGGAGGTACTTTTGTACTTGGTGGTTCTAATATTGATGATATAGGATACGATTATTCGGCTCCAAAAAGAAGAGTAACTGTTGCTACTTTTTACATGGATGAAACCGAAGTATCTAATCTTGATTGGTTAGAATACTTAACCTGGACTGTACAGGTTGCCAAAGACCAAAGATGGTATTATGAAGCATTACCAGATACTTTAGTTTGGCGTAGTCCATTAGGGTTTAACGAACCTTATGTAAACAATTATTTAAGACACCCAGCTTACAGAGAATACCCAGTTGTGGGTGTTACTTGGGACCAAGCCGTATCTTATTGCCAATGGCGAACCAATATGGTAAACGAAAATGCTTTGCGTACAAAAGGCATTATGAATGATTGGAAGGCATACTCATCGGCAACTGCTGGGAATGGTAAAAAAGGAACTTCTAACAAAACAGCAAGTAAAGGTTCGGCTGCAAATACCCAACCATTTGATTTAGACTTGTATTTACAAGGTCAATATAACGATATTGGTAAAGCTGCACCAAAAAACATGAATGCGCAGCAAACTGCAGCTGCTGGAAAAAGTGGTAAAAGTGGCACAGCCAATAAAGGAAGGTTTGCAAAAATTGAAGATGGTGTGTTTACACCTGGTAAATATAGGTTACCAACCGAAGCTGAGTGGGAATATGCAGCTTTAGCTTTATTAGGTAACATGAGCCAAAGTAATATAAATAATAGCAAAGTTTATCCGTGGTATGGTTTAGGTGTGAGATCTCCTGATAGAAAAACCCGCGGACAAATTTACGCTAACTTTAAATTAGGTGCTGGTGATAATATGGGGGTGGCAGGATATTTAAATGATGCGGCCGATATAACTGCACCGGTAAAAAAATATTTACCAAACGATTTTGGTTTATATAATATGGCGGGAAATGTAAACGAATGGGTTTACGATACTTACCGTCAACTTTCTTTTAACGAAACCGAAGATTTTGCGCCTTTTAGAGGTAACAACTTTAAAAATAATGTGTATGATACTCAAGGAAAAATTCAAACTATGGGAAGTACAAACATACCTATGCAAGAAGCTGCAAAATCTGGAAAAAAAGAAGATTATTTAAGTCAAAGTGCTAGGTTCCCTAGTCAATCAACCGAAAGCCCTGCAACACCCGAACCTAAAGATACTTTGATGGCATTGCAAAAAGTAACTTTTAAAGCAGATCAACGTGGTGCTTTAGATCCACAAAACTTAGATTTATATGGCCGTATAACCATGGTTAGCGATAGAACTAAAGTATTTAAAGGCGGATCTTGGAATGATAGAGCATATTGGTTAAACCCTGGAACAAGAAGGTTTTTAGACCAAGGCGAGTCAACATCAGAAATTGGTTTTCGTTGTGCAATGAGTAGTGTAGGCGATCCTCAAATTGACCCTCGTGATACACCTAAATTTAAGAAAAAAAGAAGTAAAGTAGGACGTCCATAAAATTTATTGAGATTTTAAAAAGCTTTTCTAGTATTTAGAAAAGCTTTTTTTTTGATTAAATATTTGGCTCTGAAAATAATTTAATATTTATTTTTTTATATATTACAGGCTTTGTTTAAATTAGGGTTCAATATAAATTTTATATAAATCATAGAAACAATATTATAATAAACATTATATCTTATTTTTCTAAATTATGAGAATTTTAAATGACAATTAATGCTAAACCAAGAGTAGAATCTATTGATCTTTTAAAAGGTTTAATAATGGTAATAATGGCGCTTGACCATACCAGAGATTTTTTTCATTTTTCGGCATTCTTTTTTGATGCAACCAACCCAACACAAACCACGTTGCCCATTTTTTTTACTCGGTTTATAACACATTTTTGTGCACCTGCTTTCAGTTTATTAGCAGGTATTTCTGTATATATGATTAGTAAGCGAAAAAAACCATTTGAATTATCTGTTTTTTTACTTACACGTGGATTATGGTTAGTATTTGTTGAAATAATAATTATAAATTTTGGCTGGAAATTCGACATATATTTTAAACAAACTAGCTTTGCAACCATTTGGTCATTAGGTATTAGTATGATAGTTTTGTCGGCACTCATCCATCTTCCCAAAAAACTAATCCTAGTATTTAGCACTGTTATTATTTTTGGACATAATTTATTAGATAATATTCATTTTGAGGGAAATATTTTATGGTCGATACTTCACGAGGTGCAACTATTTGAATTTGCAACTGGACATGTTGTTGTTTTTGTATACCCTTTGCTACCTTGGGTTGCAATAATGTCTTTAGGTTATATTATAGGGTCGTTATACGAAAGTAATTTAAAGTTAATCAATAGAAAAATAATACTAAACGGTTTAGGATATGGCTGTTTGCTACTTTTTTTCATTCTAGTTGCTATAAATAATTATGGCGATCCTGTAAAATGGACAAATTATGGATTAACGATTAAAACAGCAATGTCGATTTTTAATGTTAGCAAATATCCTCCATCATTATTATATTTATTAATTACCTTGGGTTTTACGTTTTTATTTTTAGCTAATTCCGAAAATTTAAAAGGTAAAGTTGTTAATTTCTTTTGTGTTTTTGGGAGAGTGCCCTTTTTCTATTACATCATTCATATATACTTAATACATATAATTGCGGTTTTTGCTGCTGAATTTACTGGATATGGTTGGCGACTTATGGTTTTAATGCCAAAATTTGTTACCCGTTTAGATGCGTTAAAAGGATATGGTTTTAATTTAATAACAGTTTACGGTATTTGGATATTGGTTGTTTTACTACTTTACCCTATTTGCAAAAAGTTCGATATTTATAAGCAAAATCATAAAGAAAAATGGTGGTTAAGTTATTTGTAAAAGGTATTACTCGCAAAATTAACTTAATCATTACAACTTTATTTGATTGATTTTTTTAAAACAACCATAATGCACATTTTTTATACACCAGATATTAACTCTAATATTTACCAACTAAGCGAAGATGAAAGTAAACATTGCATAAAAGTTTTACGATTAAAAATTAACGATGAAGTAAATTTGGTGGATGGTAGAGGTGGTTTGTATTTAGCCAAAGTAACCGACAATCATCCAAAAAGAACTATTTTAAGCATCATAAACCATCAAACACAATACGCTAAACGCAACCATTATTTACATATTGCTGTTGCGCCAACCAAAAATATAGAACGCTTTGAATGGTTTTTAGAAAAAGCTACCGAAATTGGCATTGATGAAATTACCCCTATAATTTGCGAACACTCGGAACGAAAAGAAATAAAAATTGAGCGGTCTAATAAAATTATCACCTCGGCTGTAAAGCAATCGTTGAAAGCTTACCATCCAAAATTAAATGAAGCAATTTCGTTTGCAAATTTTTTAAATATCGCTACGGCGGATGCTAAATTTATTGCTCACTGCCACCAAGATGCTAAACAAAATATAGAAAGTGGATTTAAAAAACACCAAAAGTATTTGATTTTAATTGGGCCCGAAGGCGATTTTTCTCAAAGCGAAATTAATGGAGCATTACAAAATGGCTTTATCCCAATAAGTTTAGGTAATAGCCGCTTACGTACCGAAACCGCCGCTTTAGCTGCCTGTTTCGAGGTAAATTATTTAAATAAAGTTTAAGGCTTTATTGTTAATCACATTTTACTTAATTTTTGCAATGTAGAAATACTTTTAAAAAGTGTAGTTAAATTTTAGAATGATTAGCGGGAATATTTTTTTTACCAACATAAATTAAACCCCAAACAAACCAAAATATTGCCTTATTATTGTGTACCAATTTAAACGTAAAATGAAAATATTGTTTTTAATAGCTTTGCTATTTGTTTGTATTAACATTAACACTAACGCACAAAATAGTGTAATAAAAGTGCAGCCAGCAGCTACCAGTAAACAGTTAACTATGCCTTGGAGGAACATAATTGCAGTTGGTAGAGCAAATAACTTATTACGAGCCGATATTTTAGAGCATTTGGCTTATGCCCAAAAAGTTATGGGCTACCGTTTTTGTCGTTTCCATGCTATTTTTGATGATGAAATGAAGGTTGTTCAACGCAACGAAAAAACAGGGAAGCTGGTTTTTCAATGGCATGAGGTTGACCACGTTTACGATGCATTGTTAAAATTGGGTATTAAGCCATTTGTAGAACTTAACCCAATGCCAAAAGTTATGGCATCGGGTGCGCAAACCATGTTTAACTACAATATGAACGTTACACCTCCAAAATCAAACGAAGAGTGGGGGTTTTTAGTTGAATCTTTTACTCGTCATTTAGTTGAGCGTTATGGTATTGATGAGGTTAGAAGTTGGTATTTTGAAGTTTGGAATGAACCTAATTTAGGTGGTTTTTGGGGCGGCACACAGGCCGATTATTGGGAACTTTACAAGGCATCGGCATTAGCTGTTAAAAAAGTAGATACACAAATACGTATAGGTGGCCCAGCATCATCAAAAGGAAACTGGGTAAAAGAAATTATTACTTACACTACCCAAAATAATTTGCCTTTAGATTTTGTTTCTACCCATTTATACCCACAAGATGAACAGGTACAATACCCCGACCGTGTGGGAAGCCCACACCAAATAGGCGATTTTTTTACTGCAACCGTTAGGGAGGTAGAAGCGGTGGTTAGAAAATCAGAAAAACCAGATTTAGAAATACATTGGACCGAGTGGAACACACAAACCGCTGCCACCGCCAAGCAAATTACTTGGGGCGATAATATTTATGTTGACAATTTGTATGCAGCATCGTTCATAGCAAGAAATTGTATAGAATTAGATAACTCCGCAAAAAGTTTAGCCTATTGGGTAGTTAGCGATATTTTTGATGAAGGGGGCATTCCGCATAGCCCGTTTTCAAGCACTTATGGATTAATAAGCATACACGGTTTACCTAAAGCATCTTTCAACGCATTTAAGCTTTTACGTAAACTAACAGGCGATATTATGACTGCTACGCCAAAGGAAGCCTACCCCTTAGGTGCTGGTTGCTTAGTTGTTAAAGAACAATCCATCACCAAAGTTTTATTGTGGAACCAAAATTTTCCTGAGGTTAAAGACCAAAAAAACTGGAGCGGAAGCGTACAAATTCCATCTGGCTTAGATACGGCCTTAAATATTATACAAACTACTATTGGCATTGGCCACGGTAGCCCTTGGGAAACTTGGCAAATAATGGGGAGGCCACAAAATCTTACCCCAACCCAGTTCGATTTATTGAAAGCACACTCGGAACCAGCTTACTCGTTTAATAACTTAAGTACTAAAAATAAAACCGCAACGCTAAATTTTACTTTGAAGCCTGGCGAAGTGCAGTACTTTGAGTTAACGCCACCCACCGAAACTAGCATTAAACGCAATGTAAACCCTGAGGAATTAAAACGATGGGAATTGTTGCAAGGCGAAAAATCGAAGAGTAAGTAGTTTTACTATTTCGAGGTTTACTGGGTTTAGCACATTTTCAAAATAGTTTAATTACTATTTTTAGTTACTTATGAAAAATTTGATATTAACTTTAATGGCAAAACTAGAAATTACCTAAATGCTTTTATTAACCCCGAAAAATTAACGGCATATAGTTTAAACGAAATCATAACTGTCCGAACAAATAATATACAAAAAGGGCTTGTAAAAACCTAATTTTGAGTTGCAAAACTTAAAAAAAAGATAACCCCAAGCCCTAATGGTAA
>JAYULE010000205.1:0-25519 GCA_043763845.1 Sphingobacteriales bacterium | reverse complement strand
CAAAGGGTTATCTAAACCTACGTTAACTTGGGTAATGCGTAATCTATCAGCATTTGGGTGTGGTATGCAACTTAAAACGTGGCCAACTACCAATCCTTTTAACCCGCCAGGTACGGCTTGCACTTCGTCCAGGCTTTCTACCTCTAAACCTATATTGGTTAATATGGTTGATATATGTTGAGGCTCTAAATTGGTGTTTATAAATGTTTTAAGCCAGTTGTACGATATTTTCATTTTATAATTTGAAGCAATATTTATTATTATATTTTTATAATTATTTGCAAAAGTAGGAATTTAAGGGAAACAATAAATTTTTTACACATTTATACCAACATACTATTGTCGGCAAAACTATAATAATGTTTTTCGGCAAATATTAAATGGTCTAAAACTTGTATATCTAACATTTTACCAGCTTCAACCATTTTTTTTGTAAGCTTTATATCTGCTTGACTAGGTTTTAAACTGCCCGATGGGTGGTTGTGGGCTAAAATTAACGATGATGCATTGTTTTGAATAGCAATTTTAAAAATAATTTGTGCATCTACAACAGTACCAGCCGTACCGCCGCTACTAACTTTGTGTTTAGATAGTACATAGTTGCTTCTGTTTAGCAACAAAATCCAAAACTCTTCGTGTAAAATATCGTTAAAATCGTAACACAGTACATCGAAAATATTTTTAGAATGCGTAATTTTTACCATCTCGGGTTCGGCGGTATCTTGCCTACGACGGCCAAGTTCTAAACCTGCAATAATAGCTATTGCTTTAGCTTCGCCTATGCCTTTAAATTTGCAAAGCTCTGTTACCGATTGTTTGCCGAGTACTGATAAATCATTGCTGTATTGGTGTAAAATGCGTTTACTTAATTCTACGGCTGTTTCGGTAACACTTCCAGAGCCTATTAAAATTGCAATAAGCTCGGCATCGGTTAATGACCTCCTACCTTTTAAAAGTAGTTTTTCTCGTGGTCTATCTTCCTCGGCCCAATTTTTTATGGTTATTTTATTTTCGTAAGGCTGCATATTAAGGCAATGTAAAACAAAAAATTAAACCCACAAAAAAACGGAGACTGATAAAAATCAATCTCCGTTTTAAAATATTTTGTTTGCCTATAATGAATTTACAAACTTTGAAAGTTTAGATTTATTGTTAGCCGCTTTATTTTTGTGTATTACATTTTTTTTGGCTAAACGATCTAACATCGAAGATACTTTAGGCAGTAAAGCCAAACCTTCTTCTTTAGTAACCGAAGCTCTTAACCTTTTAATAAAGGTTCTAGTAGTTTTAGCTTGGTAACGGTTACGTAAGCGTTTAGCTACGTTTGATCTTATTCTTTTTAGTGTTGATTTATGATTTGCCATTTTTTAGCTCGTTATCTCTATTTTATATTATCCCGTTTTAACGAATTGCAAATATAAGCCGAAAAAACTAAAATACAAATGGTTTTTTAATATTTTATTTTGTTACAAATACAAGTTTTGCCATAAGCACTAAACTTAGTTAATAAACGGGGGCGAAGTGGTAGCCCGGAATTTTGTGTTGGCCTTTGTGTTGGCTAAAATGAGGACTTTAACAAAGCACCCGACTAGCCCAACCCCATAAAAAACGAAACTTCCGTTTTCAAAAAAACTATACTAAATTCTTTAAATACATATTCAAATCGTCGTTTATTAATTCGTGGCCTTGGTTAAAAACATGAATATTAGGTTTTGTAAGCAGTTTACCAAAACGTTGTGCAATAACTGCCGGAAAAAGTTTATCGGTTTTACCGAAAAAAAAATGGGTTTCTATATTGTTATCATTAATTAATTGCGCTAAACGTTGCCTGTTAAATTTTAACCTCGAATAGTAGGTTATAGTTTTATACGATATCATACGGTACGGTTGAGTACTAAACTCGAAACTTAAAATGCGGTGCAAGGCATCGTCAACGTATTTATATTTGTACAAAGTATTTAAAATATAGTTTAAAATTTTGGGATTGTACACCAATTTAAGCATCCAATTATTTATATGTTTGCTACTACAAATTTTTAAAATAGGATTGTTTTCAAAACCATCGGCGGCAATAAAATAGGCATTTTTTACCCTTTGGGGGATTGTTTGTAATACCGCTAAAGCTAATTTTGCACCAATACTGTACGAGAGTAACGAAAACGTTGTGTTTTTTTCACCAATCGATGTTAAAAAATCATTGATTGTGTGGGCAATTTCGGGAGCATTTAACCCTTTGCGTATGGTGTTTACGGTATCGTCTATAAGTTGTGTTTCCCCGTGAAAAAACAAATCGAAACTATATATCTTAAATCTATCCCCTAAAGAATTTTCTAGTTTGCTAAATTGATTTCCACGCATACCAAAGCCATGAAAAGCAATCAAAATTTCGGAGCCAGTACCGTATTCGTAATAATGTAAACGGGCAAAATTATTTTCAAAAAAAGGCATTTATAAAATTTTATGAAAGCTGGTTAGCTAAATTTTGCATAGTAGTTTTTGGCGATTGTTTATTGTACAATATTTGGTAAACCGCATTTACAATAGGCAAATGTACTTGGTGGTTTTTGTTAATTTGCTGTACCGAGTTTACGGCATAATAACCTTCGGCAACCATATTCATTTCTAACTGTGCCGATTTTACCGTATAACCTTTCCCTATCATATTACCAAAAGTACGGTTTCGGCTAAATTGCGAATATGCCGTTACCAACAAATCGCCTAGGTAAGCAGCTTCTTTAATGTCTCTATCAATTGGGTGTATGGCTTTTAAAAAGCGTTCGGTTTCGCGAATTGCATTAGAAATTAATACCGCCTGAAAATTATCGCCAAAGCCAACCCCGTGGCAAATACCGCTTGCAACTGCGTAAATATTTTTTAAAACGGCAGCATATTCGGTACCGTAAATATCATCGGATATGGTGGTTTTTACGTATCGTGTATTAATATTATTGGCAAACTTTTGTGCAAATTGAGTATCTAACGATGCTATGGTTAGATACGATAGTTTTTCTAAACCCACCTCTTCGGCGTGGCAAGGCCCACTAATAACCACCATATCATTTAAAGATATGCAGTATTTTTGATGCATAAAATCGGCAATAATTAAATTTTCATCGGGCACAATACCTTTAATTGCCGAAACAATTTTTTTACCCTTTAAATCATCAGCACTAATATCTTTTAAAGCATCTTTTAAAAATGCAGCAGGTACGTTTAAAAGTATGGTGTCGGCGTTTTTAATTAACGATGAAAGATGAGAACTTATGGCATCATCAGCAATTTTAACCTCAACCGACGATAAATAATTAGGGTTATGGTGGTACTTTTTAATATGATCTATTGATGTTTGGCAGCGCATCCACCAGCTAATATTTTTGGGCGTTGGGTTATCGTACAACATTTTTATTAAAGCTGTTGCCCAACTGCCGCCACCAACTACGGCTATATTCATTGTATTATTATCCATAAAAAAAAATCCTGCCAAGGTAAAAAGCAAAGGAGGCACAAATTAATAATTTATGTTTGATTTGGAAGTGTGGCCAGCAAATTTTGTTTGGATACGTGAAAATTGTGTTTATGAATTTGCGTAAATTGTAATAAAATATAAACCAGAAACAAGTTTTGAGATTTTTTTTTGAAAAGCAAGGTTAGTGTATTATAGGTTAGGGCTAGTCCCGCTTTTTGTTGCAAGTCCGCCCAAAACGCTTAAGCCCACCCCACTTCGGGCTTTCCACTGCAATCGGGTTTAGGTTACGCAAGGTTGGTGGTTTAATTAAGATTGGTTATAAAATTCTAAAGTTTCCGAGCAGTTTTTTCTTTTTTATATACATTGATTTGTGGGCCCAAATTGTGTCTTTTGCGCTTTTTTCTTTGTGTGCTTTTCGGTAAAAACAAGAAACAATGCTGTTAGGTTTTACCGCAAAGAACGCAAAGGTTTACGCAAAGTCTATCGCTTTTACACCCAGCTAAGTGCATAATTCAAACCCGATATAAGAATAACATTTTACACCTTAGTTTAAGATTTTTAATTTCAATAGAAATTATGCAGAGCGCATTTAATATACAGTTTTTAAAATTATCTGCTCCGAAACTTTATAAAACTGAAATATCCTCATTTACGTTTGGTTTGTAATCCCACAAAAATCAAATATAAAAACCCCAACAATCCCATTAAAATAAAAGGATACACTAAAATATCGGGGTATTGCGTATAAAAAGTGAGGTTATTATTTAAGTTAATATTTTGATTAATTACGGCAGGCCGCCACCATTGGGTTTGCTGTACCACATCGCCACGTTGGTTTATAGTTGCCGATAAACCTGTATTTGCCGACCGTACCACCCAACGCCTATTTTCTATTGCCCTAAGTTTGGCGTACTGTAAATGTTGATTTTTGCCAGGCGTATTTCCCCACCAAGCATCGTTGGTAATAATGGCAATAAACTGCCCGCCCTGTTGTATGTATTGTGCCACCCATTGGCCCCAAATAGATTCGTAACAAATAACTGGCGATGCCGCCACACCACTTTGTGCGTATAAATTATTGGGCTGGCTTTGGTAACCGTATCCCCCGGTGGTACCTCCAAACTTCTCGAAGAGTGGTTTTAAAAATCCTAAAAGAGTTGTAAATGGCATTTTTTCTACACCTGGAACTAGTTTAGATTTGTGGTAAAATTGCAATCTCTCACTATTTTCTATCGCTATTGCCGAGTTAAAGTTATCGTAATAAATATTATTATTTTTATCGTAGGTGGCCGATTGGGTTTTGGCTGTTTGGTAAGTTAAATATGTTTCAGCTCCACTTATAATAGTTGCATTTTTATAGGGTTTTAAAAATTGTTTTGCTGTATTATAATTTTCGGTATTTCTGAAATCTTTTTCGTTAGTTAAACCTGTTAATGCGGTTTCGGGCCAAATAAAAAATTCGGTATTTACTAATGCTTTTTGCTGGCTTAAAGTAATTAATTTATTAAGCTGTTGTTGAGCGGTTAAACCGCCGTATTTTAAATAAGGGTCTATATTTGGCTGTACAATTACTACGTTGCAAGGGTTAATTTCTTCGGTGTAATTGTTGTATATAATTAGCGATGAAGCAATTGGCACTACCAACCATAACCCCAAAACTGCAACTAATTTTTGTAATTGCTTTTTATTGGTTTGAGGTTTATTTTGCAGCTGTACCCAAAGCCTAAAAACTAAAATATTACTTACCAAAACCCAAATTGTACCGCCATAAACACCTGTATACTGGTACCATTGTACTATTTGGTGTGTGCTGGCAAAACCGTTTCCAAGCGTCATCCAAGGAAACTTTAAATCCCAACTTTGGTGCAAATACTCGTAACAAATCCAAAAACTAATTAATAAAATATCGGCAATTATAGGTTTGGTTTTAGTTTGTGCTTTACCGTAAAATACAAAACTTAGTGTCATTAATAAAGCGGCTAAACCAAACGGTATTAAAGCTAAAAGGCAAGCAATTGGTGTGGGCATTACTGCATTCAACGAGTTAAAAACCCAGTAAATCGAACTCGTATTCCACATTAAAAAAGTTAAGCCAGCAACATAAAAAACGGATTTAGTTTTTTTGGCTTGCGCCGATGCCTGTATTTTATTTAATGCTACCAATAAAGGCACAAAAGCAACCAAAAGTAAAACCGAAGTGTAAGGTGTTGGCGGCCAAGCCAACCATAATAAAAATGCAGATAATAAAGATAAAGTAACGTGTTTTTTCATTTTTTATTTATGCCTTAAAGGCGATATTTTAATTGCTACAATCCAGCTACGCAAATAACAAATTCTCCTTTTAAGATATTGTTTTCAAAATGTGAAATTATCTCGGGTAAAGTACCTCTAACGTTCTCTTCAAACATTTTTGTTAACTCACGGGAAACAGAAACTTGCCTTTCTTCGCCAAAATATTGCTTAAATTCTTCTAAAGTTTTAAGCAAGCGGTGTGGAGATTCGTAAAAAATCATGGTTCTACTTTCGTTAACCAGTTCTTTCATACGTGTTTGTCGACCTTTTTTTACGGGCAAAAACCCTTCGAAACAAAACCTATCGTTTGGTAAACCCGAGTTTACCAAGGCCGGCACAAAAGCGGTTGCACCTGGCAAACACTCAATTACTAAGCCCGCTTTTATAACCGCCCGCACCAGCAAAAAACCTGGGTCGCTTATGGCTGGCGTACCCGCATCCGATATTAAAGCTACATTTTGCCCTTCGTTTAAAAACCTAATAATTTCGTTAACAGCTTTATGTTCGTTGTGTTGGTGGTGGGCGTAAACTTTTTTATCAATCCCAAAATGCTTTAATAAAGGTGCAGAAGTACGGGTATCTTCGGCCAAAATTAAATCTACTTCTTTTAAAACTCTAATGGCTCTTAAAGTAATATCTTCTAAATTGCCAATTGGCGTGGGTACTAAAAATAATTTTCCTAGGTTCCGTTGGCTGAAGCCAACGGTAGTTAATTCTGTTTTCCGTTGGCTGAAGCCAACGGTAATTGATTGTGTCATATTTTCTTTCTTCCTTAATTTTCCGTTGGCTGAAGCCAACTTCAATTGATTGTGTTGTGAATGTGGTATTTTATATTGTGCAAAAATTAATTTGAAATTTTACTAGTTGGCAGAAGCCAACGTGAATTGATTGTATTAATGTTATTCGCTTTTAGATTTACGGCAATAAATATAGATACGTAAGTTTATACCTAATTACGACGAAAATTAACGGTGCAAAATATCAATTCCCGTTGGCTTTAGCCAACGGATAGACAAAAATTAACACTGCAAAATATCAATTCCCGTTGACTTTAGCCAACGGATGGGTTAATCATTTGATTTAACCCACTTATATCTTGTTTCAAACTCTTTTATTTCATCGTTAAACGATTTTTTTGAGTGATGTTCTTCTTGTTTATGAATATATTTTCTAACTCTTTGTATTTGGCTTTCGCTTACTCCAACTGCCCAATAATCATCTTGCCACATAAATTTATTTTCGGTAAGGTGGTTACTATTAATCCAATACGCCGACTCTCCTTTAATTAACTGGGTAACTTTTGCTATCGTTTGCTCTCGCCCTAGCGATATTAGGCAATGGGCGTGGTCTTGCCAACCGTTCACGCAATCTAACCAAATTTCTTTTTTATCGGTATTGGATTTAATGTGTTTAAAAACTTTTTGTCTCAAATCTAAAGAATTTAAAAATGGTTCTCGGTTTTTTGTTGCAAACACCAAGTGTACATAAAGGCTAACCCAACTCATACTTTTCTGTTTAAATAAAATTGAAATATAATTAATTATTTATCAAATTATTTTTTTTTAGTTGCATGAAGTCAACGGCAATTAAAATATCTGAAAACCACATTGCAAAGTATAATAACAATTGGCTTAGTTTGATAAAAATTATACTCATCAATATTAACATTGCAAAGTATCATTTCCCGTTGGCTTCAGCCAACGGAGAAAAAAAAAAAAGAAAATTTTATATATTTGCACAAAAACAAGAAATGCTGCAAGTAAGTTATATCCGCGAAAATAAAAGTTTAGTTTTAGAAAAATTAAGTGTAAAAAACTTTAATGATTTACAGTTGATTGATGAGATATTAGGATTAGATGATGTTAGAAAAACTTTGCAACTTGAAGTAGAGACTTTACAAGCCGATGCAAATACAGCGGCAAAACAAGTAGGCGAACTAATGAAAGCCGGCAAACGTAACGAAGCTGAAATTATAAAAGCTACTACCGTTGCCGCTAAAGAAAATATAAAAAATTTACTCGCTCAAATTTCTTTAACAGAACAAGATTTACAGCAAAAACTTGTTTTATTACCCAATTTACCACATACCAGCGTACCAAAAGGCAAAACCCCCGAAGAAAACGAAGTGGTTTTAAGCTTTGGCAATGCTCCAAATTTACCCGAAAATGCTTTACCTCATTGGGAGTTAGCTGCAAAATACAATCTTATAGATTTTGAATTAGGCGTTAAAATAACAGGTGCAGGTTTCCCAGTTTATAAAGGCAAAGGCGCAAAATTACAAAGAGCGTTAATAAACTTTTTTTTAGCCGAGGCGGATAAAGCTGGTTACGATGAATTAATGCTCCCGCTTTTGGTTAACGAAGCCTCGGGTTTTGGTACTGGACAACTACCCGATAAAGAAGGGCAAATGTATTTTTGCGGTGTTGATAATTTGTATTTAATACCCACAGCCGAAGTGCCAATTACCAATTTATACCGAGATGTAATTGTTAAAGAAGAAGATTTACCAATTAAAAATTGCGGATACACCCCTTGCTTTCGCCGAGAAGCTGGCTCGTATGGTGCACATGTACGCGGTTTAAATCGCTTACACCAGTTTGATAAGGTTGAAATTGTGCAGGTAGTAAAACCCGAAAATTCTTACGAGATTTTAGAAGAAATGAGCTTACACGTTCAAAATTTATTGCATCAACTGGGCTTAAAATACCGTGTTTTGCGTTTATGTGGTGGCGATTTAAGTTTTGCTTCCGCTTTAACGTACGATATGGAAGTGTGGAGTGCTGCCCAAGCTAGATGGTTAGAGGTTTCATCGGTTTCTAACTTCGAAACTTTCCAAAGTAACCGTTTAAAATTGAGGTATAAAGGCAACGAAACTAAAACCCAACTGGCGCATACTTTAAATGGAAGTGCTTTGGCTTTGCCACGTATTGTAGCTGCAATTTTAGAAAACTTTCAAACCGAAAATGGCATAATTGTGCCAGAGTGTTTGCAGACATATACTGGGTTTAGTTTAATTGACTAAGTGAAAATATTTTTTTTAAACCCGCATTTGATAAACCCAAAATAATAGCACCAATCCTGCATAAACTAAACTGGATTGCAGTGACAGCCTTTTTTAATTTTTTTGTAGTGCTTAAGCGTAGCTTAAAAGCAATGCAAAAAAATTAAAAAAGCTATAACGTAAAGCCAGACCAGCCATAACCTAAAGGCTACAAATTTGCTTTACAAAAATTAAAGTCAAAACTTAAAATTGGTTTTATAAACACTATACTTTAGACACCATACTTTTTAGCTTCGTTCCAAAAAACATCCATTTCGGCAAGGCTCATATCATGTAAAAGTTTGCCTGTTTCGGTTGCTTTTGCTTCGAGGTATTGAAACCTTTTTATAAATTTTTTATTTGTTTTTTCTAAAGCGTCCTCGGGGTTAATGTCTATAAAACGAGCGTAGTTTATTAACGAAAAAAGTAAATCGCCAAACTCGGCTTCGGCTTTTTCTTTATCAACCGCTTGGTTAGCAACGGTATTAAATTCGGCTTTAAACTCGGCTAACTCTTCCTCAACTTTTAGCCACACATCTTCTTTTTTATCCCAATCAAAACCTACGCCACGGGCTTTTTCTTGTATTCTAGCTGCTTTTATTAATGCAGGTAAAGATTTTGGCACACCCGATAAAACCGATTTATTGCCTTCTTTTAATTTAATTTGTTCCCAGTTTTGTTTAACTTCTTCCTCTGTTTCGGCTATAGTATCGCCGTAAATATGGGGGTGACGGTTAATTAATTTTTCACAAATACCATTGGCCACATCTGTCATATCAAAATCGTTAGTTTCCGACCCAATTTTAGCATAAAAGGCTAAATGCAACATTAAATCGCCCAGTTCTTTTTTTACTTCCTGCATATCGCCTTCTAAAATCGCATCCGAAAGTTCGTACGTTTCTTCAATAGTTAAATGACGTAAAGTTTCTAACGTTTGCTTTTTATCCCAAGGACATTGTGCCCTCAAATCATCCATAATATGCAACAAACGATTAAAAGCTTCGGGAGCTGTATTTTGGGTATCAAAAATATTCATCGTAATAATATTAAGCTGATAGTTTGTATTTTAATTACATTGATTTAAACTTACCAAACACGCCTAATGGCAAGTTAACGCCACTTTTTGCATTTAAAAACAGTTCGCCTATCTCTAAATTTTTAACTTTTGGGTACGATGCTTTAATTAAGTTTTCTACAATTATTGATGAAAAACCTAAGGAATACGTATTTAAGATTAAAAAATGCTCCTCGGGGTCTAAAAGTTGAACCACATCTTTCATCATTTCTTGAATATGATCTTCCAACTTCCACTTTTCGCCCTTAGGGCCGTGGCCATAAGCGGGAGGGTCTAAAATTATTCCGTTGTATTTATTGCCCCGCTTTAACTCTCGCTGTACAAATTTTAATGCATCTTCTACCACCCAGCGTATATTTTTCAAGCCCGAAATTTCTTGATTTTCGCTTGCCCAACTTACCACTTGCTTTATAGAATCAACGTGAGTAGTATCGGCTCCAGCAGCTTTAGCAATTAACGATGCACCGCCGGTGTAAGCAAAAAGGTTTAATATTTTAGGGTTTGGGGTTTTAAATTTGCTTATAGTATCAGATATATAATCCCAATTTACGGCCTGCTCTGGAAAAACACCAACATGTTTAAACGAGGTTAAAGCCAACCTAAGCTTTATTTTAACTTGCGGGTTGGCGTATTCAATATGCCACCTATCGGGCACATCTTTGTTTTTTTTAATCCACTCGCCACTGGTTGCGCTTCGGCCTTTAAAACGTATATGATGCTGCTTGGTCCACTCGGCTTCGGGCCATAATTTTGGCCAAACAGCTTGGGGTTCGGGTCGTATTAAAACTAAATTACCAAAGCGTTCTAGTTTTTCAAAATCGCCACAGTCTAATAATTCGTAATCTTTCCAATGCTGAGGTGTTAAGGCAATAATTTGTGGAACAATCATTTATATTTTTTGTTGCTATTTTTTTAGAAGTGTTTCCATTAATTTGGTGGCAAACACAAACTCGTTTAATTCTTTATTATTGGTTGATGTAATTTGTTGGTTGCTGCCCTCCCACCATTTTTGCCCTTGGTGTAAAAAAATAATATGCTCGCCAATTCCCATAACCGAATTCATATCGTGAGTTACAACAATGGTAGTTATGTTGTTTTCGGCTGTAATTTCTTGTATCAATTCATCAATTAAAATAGATGTTTTAGGGTCGAGGCCCGAGTTCGGTTCATCACAAAACAAATACTTGGGGTTCATGGCAATTGCTCTTGCAATACCCACCCGCTTTTTCATCCCTCCCGAAAGCTCGGCGGGGTAAAGTTTATTTTTCCCCGCAAGGTTAACCCTTTCTAACACAAAATTTACCCGATCTTTTTTTTCGGCTTTGCTCATATCCGAAAACATATTTAACGGGAATAGTATATTCTTTTCAACACACATTGAATCAAACAAGGCCGAACTTTGAAAAAGCATTCCTATTTCTTTTCTAATATCAATACGCTCATCAAAAGATAGTGAAGTAAAATCTCGCCCATCGTAGGTAACCATACCAGTATCTGGCTGGTGCAAGCCCACCATACATTTCATTAATGTAGTTTTTCCCGAGCCCGAGCCACCTATAATTAAAGTGCTTACCCCAGGCTTAAAAGTTGCACTTATACCTTTAAGCACTTGGTTGTCGCCAAAGTTTTTTTTAATGTCTTTTATTTCTATCATAGTAAAAGTTGTGCAATAATATAATCGGCAACTAAAATTGCAATACAGCTAATAACTACGGCTTTAGTACTTGCTTGCCCAACTTCTAAAGCGCCACCATTAGTATAAAACCCTTGATATGCCGATACCGTTGTAATAATTATGGCAAAAGTTACTGCTTTAACCATTGCAATAGTAACCGTAAATGGGTTAAAGTTAGTAGTTAAACCTTGTATAAACTCGGCTGATGTTACCGCTCCAGATGCTGAACCTGCTAAATAACCACCAGTTATACTCAAAAATATAGATACAATTACCAGCATTGGCACCATAATTACACCAGCAGTTACTTTGGGTAAAATTAAATAACCAGGGGCGTTTATGCCCATAATTTCTAATGCATCTATTTGCTCGGTAACCCGCATAGTGCCAATTTGCGATGCAATGCTTGAACCAATTTTACCCGCCAAAACTAACGAACATATTGTTGGACTGAGTTCTAAAATAGTAGAATCGCGGGTTATACCACCAATTACCGATTTCGGAATTAAATCGCTTACCAACTGAAAAGCAGTTTGTACCGTAGTAACCGCACCAATAAAAATGGATATTATACTGATAATGCCTAAAGAGCCTAAACCAATATCAACCATTTCTCTAAAAATCTCGTCTTGGTAAATGCTGAATTTCTCGGGCTTTTTAAAAACCGATTTTAATAATAGTATATATTTACCGAAATGATAAAATAGCATAATTAAAAATTTTTTAAAAATAAGCTTTTTTATTGATTGCCATTATTTAAAGCTAAAATTGCTTAATAAAACAAAAATATATGAATGTATTAATTACAGGGGCTAGCAAAGGTATTGGAAAAGCTATTGCAGTAGAAATGGCAAAAAACGGCCACAACTTGGCTTTATGTGCTCGCAATAAAGTAGAGTTAGAAAATTTAAAAACACAAATATTAGCACTCTACAACATACAAATTTTTGCAATGCCTTGCGATTGTGGGGTAAAACAAGAAATTATAAATTTTACAAATTTTGCCCAACAAACTATCGGCAACATTGATGTGCTAGTGAACAATGTTGGGGTTTTTAAACAGTCGTTTATTTTAGATGAAGATGATGAAATTCTAATATCGCAATTAAATACCAATCTATTATCGGCTTATTATTTTTATAAAATTATTGGAAAAACAATGCGTGAAAACACTTTTGGGCATATTTTTAATATGTGTTCGGTAGCAAGTATAGAAACGCTGCCTCAGGCTGGCTCCTACTGTGTAACAAAAGCTGCAATGCTAAGTCTTAATAATGTGATGAGAGAAGAATTAAAAGAATTTGGTGTAAAAGTAACGGCAATTTTGCCTGGTGCAACTTATACCCACTCTTGGGAAGGCTTAGGTGGTGTACCACAAAATTTTGTACAAGCCAATGATGTTGCTATTGCACTATCTAATGCTTTAAATATGAGTGCCAATGCCTATACCGAACAAATAATTATCAAATCACTTTTAGTAAAATCGTAATTAAATAATTAAATTAAGAAAAAATGTCTAAGAAATTAACAAGAAACCTGAACGATAAAATGATAGCTGGCGTAGCCGCTGGCTTGGCTCAGTATTTTCAATTAGAAGTTACTTGGGTGCGTATTGCCTTTGTATTAGCCACTTTTTTTGGTGGTGGTGGTTTATGGATTTATTTAATACTGTGGATTGCAGTACCCGAAAACAATAACGGTTATACGTTTGATACACAACCGCCTATAGTTGAAGATTTTGTTTACAACGATTTTAAAAAAACCAAACGTAAAAAAGAGAAAATTAATGGCAGCTTAATTGGTGGCTTAATTATGATAGCTTTAGGTTCTTACTTTTTGTTAGATGAATTTAATATAATACCTGATTGGTTTAATATAGGCAAACTTTGGCCTTTAATATTTGTGTTTATTGGTTTGAGCATTTTAGTTAAAGGTGCAAAAAAAGAAGCAGCAGAAAAACAATTTGACACTTCGGAATTTAAAAAAGAAAGCGAAACCGAAATTATTGTTGAACCAGAGAAGAAAATTGACGAAACATTTTAATACATCCAACATTATGAAATCTAAAAAAATATTTTGGGGAATTATTCTCATATTTTTCGGTACGCTTTTACTGCTCGAAAACTTTAATATTATTGAGTTTGCTTGGTCTCAAATATGGCGATTTTGGCCAGTAATATTAATTTTAATAGGTATAAATATAATAAGTGCTAAAACAAACCCTAAAATTGGAATTCCGTTGGTAGCAATTTTTACCGTTGTTGTATTAAGTTTACTAACCTACAAAGGCTTACAAACTACAACCGAAAAACAAAATTACAGTTTCGATTTTTTTGATAATAATAAAGAAGAAAGTGATAATATATCTGACAAATCAGAAATTACCAACTACACCGAAGAATATGACACAAGGCATAAAACTGCAACACTTATTATAAACGGAGCTGCAGGTTCGTTTAGTATTACCGATAGTACTAACAAACTTTTTGATGCAGATGTTAAAGGGTCGTTTAAAAAGTTTATGCTTAAAAAAACCGAAACAGATACCAGCGTAACGTTAGAACTAAATAATAATAAAAACAGTAACAACACCTTTAAAAGCAACCGTTTAAGCGATATTGAAATGGCTTTAAACGTTAACCCAATATGGATTATAGATGCAAATATTGGGGCTGGCGAAATGGTACTTGATTTAAGTAATTTTAAAATTAGTAACGCAACATTAAAAGGCGGTGCCGCAGCATTTGAAATTACTTTAGGTAATAAATATAACAAAACCATTTTAAGCGCCGAAACCGGAGTATCTAGTGTAGAAATTAAAATACCTGAAACATCGGGCTGTCAAATTAAAGTAACATCTGGCTTATCATCTAAAGATTTTGAAGGCTTTACCAACTTAGGTAAAGGGTTATACCAAACCCCAAATTTTGCAAAAGCCAGTAATAAAATAAACATTAATTTAAAAGGTGGTTTAAGTAGTTTTGAGGTTACAAAATATTAATTTATGAGCAATGATGCTTATTTTTTGGTTATAAATGGAAAACCAGAAGGGCCTTTTACTTTTCAACAATTGCTGCTTCAAAAAATATTGCCAAACAGTTACCTTAAAAAAACTGGTATGGATGATTATAAACAAGCACACGAAATAGAAGAGATACGCAATTTATTAAACTTAAAACCACAATTTACAGCTCCTCAATATTTTGCCGGCTTTGATTTACGCTTACTTGCCACAGTAACAGATTGGTTTATAATAGTTGGCAGTATTTTAACGATTGATTTATTTTATATTTTACTAACCAACAATCAAACCCAAATTGTTAAACTATTAGTTTACAGTATTGCAATTTCTCCAATTTTAAAATTCGGCTACCAAGTAATTATGGAATTTTACTGGCAAGCCACTTTAGGAAAAAAATTATTAAATATTAAAGTAACCAATTTAAATGGTAAAAAAGCAAATAGTTATGCAATTATAATTAGAAATTTATCAAAAATTGTAAGTATAGTGCCTTTTTTTATGGGCTATTTGTACAGTTTTTTTAACAAAAAACAACAATGTTTACACGATATAATGCCGGTACTTTGGTTATTAAAGATCGTTTAATTTAGTTTAGGTTTAATTTCTAGTAGAAAATTAGAAAGCTTCGCCCAATGAGATATAAAAGCCCGAAATTCTTTTTTCTCCTGGTGGTTTTTCCCCAAAGCCATAATCTATACGCAAACTTAATGCTTTTTCTAAATCGAAAAAAAAGCGAGTGCCTACCCCGTAATTTGGTTTTAGGTTATTTATTGCAAATTGGTTATTGTTAAAAACCATACCCGTACCAGCAAAACCCACTAAGCCTAAACGCGGCACAATACGATACCTTAACTCGGCTTGCGATGCAATTAAATTTGGTGCTCTAAACCTACCTATATAATAACCTCGCATTATTTGGTCGCCACCTAACTGTGGCTGAAAGTAAAACGATTCTACATTTTTTTCATAGGTTAATTTTTCGAAGTTAACGTTTAACCCCAAAATTAATTTATTGGTCAATTTTTTAAAAGTTCGTATATCCATATCAATATGATTTCCTGCAAAATTATCTCCTCCGAAAAAATTAGGAGCTACCGCAAATCTGGATCTTATAAATAATCCTTTATCGGGATATATACTATTATTCCTAGTATCGTATAATTGGGTAAGTTTTAAAAAAACAACTCTCCCTCCCTTTCTATCATTTGGTGCATTAGTTAAAAAAATACCACCAGATTTAACATCTTCAAATTTTTGGTTATCAAATTCAGACCCCAAACCAAAGTACAAATTTTTAAAAAACTCTTTTTCAACCTCCAAACCAAATCTAAGTTGTTTTTGTAGGATTTTTTCTGCATCAGCAAATCTAGTTTGGTTTCCTAAACCATAAAAATCAAATAAGCTACGGGCTATTCTAATATCGCCAATTATATGGTATGCATTGCGTTTTGTCCAAATATCGGTTTTAAATGTAATTCTATTTTGCCCTTTTGTGCTGTATATTAAGTTTGTAAAGGCAGTAGAAGCTTTATTAAGCGGGTTTTTAATATCCGTGTAAAACGAATAGATTCCTGCTGCACCTAACTGTAAACCAGCTTCTTGTGAATAGCCTAAAACTGGTACTGGCAAAAAACTATTGTGCCTTGTGGTATCATTTGAAAATATTTTTTTTAATAGTTTTATTTGGGCTACACCCAAGGTGTATGTTAATAGTAATAAAAAGGTAAGGGTTAATTTCATAGCTAAAAATATTTTCGAAGTTAATTTTATCCCGCCATTATATAAAATTTATAGTTAAAAAAATCTTTTACCTAAAACATTAGTTTTTTGCATACTTTTTGCTTTAACTAAATCATCATTTCATGTAAGAAAACAATATGGATTTTATTGATTACTATAAAATATTGGAAATTAATAAAAATGCTACTGAAGCAGATATTAAAAAAGCTTATCGCAAGCTTGCTCGTAAATTACACCCCGATTTAAACCCTAACGATAAGGAGGCACAAGCCAAGTTTCAACAAATAAATGAAGCAAACGAAGTTTTAAGCGACCCCGAAAAACGAAAGAGATACGACCAATATGGTAAAGATTGGAAACACGCCGACCAGTTTGAGCAAAACCGTAAACAGCAACAAAATAACCAGCAGTTTAATGGAGGTAACGATGGCGATTTTTCTAGCTTCTTCGAATCTATGTTTAGTAACGGCGGAAAAGGGCAAACTAAATACCGTGGACAAGATTATCAAACCGAAATTAAACTAAAACTAACCGATGCTTTACATACCCACCAACAAACACTTAGTGTTAATGGTAAAAACATACGTATAACTGTGCCCGCAGGGGTAGATAACGGGCAGGTTATTAAACTAAACGGGCAGGGTGCTACAGGTGCAAACGGCGGCCCAGCTGGCGATTTATATATCACATTTATAATTGCAAACCACCCAAACTTTAAACGGTTGGGTAACGATTTAGCTACCACAGTTACCTTAGATTTATACACCGCTATTTTAGGGGGCAATACTACCATAGAAACCATAAACGGTAAAGTAAAACTAAAAGTTAACCCCGAAACACAGCCTGGCACCAAAATAAGATTAAAAGGAAAAGGTTTTCCGCTGTATAAAAAACAGGACGAAATGGGCGATTTATACATAACTTATGAAGTTAAACTCCCCACCAATTTAAACGAACAACAAAAAGAAATTTTTACACAATTAGCTAACCTTAAATAAATTAATTTATGGAAACAGAAAATATGGTACCCGCAACCGAATTTTGTACACACCATAATATTGAATTATCTTTTATTTATTCGTTACAAGATTATGGTCTGATTAGAATTATAAACATAAACCAGAAAATTTTTGTGCCAATAGATCAGCTTCAACTGCTCGAAAAAATGGTGCGCCTGCATTACGAAATGGATATAAACCTAGAAGGCATACAAACCATAACTTATTTACTAGAAAAAGTAAACCAAATGCAGCAACAAATTTTGAGTTTAAATAACCTTACAACTAAGTATCAAACAATTAATATTTAATTTTTATAATTATGGATTTAACCACAGTAATTTTAGTAGCTATTGCTGTTATGGCAATTATTATTTTCTTAATATTTAGAAACAAAAAAGATGAAAAAGAATTTGAAAACAACCTTAATAATGATTACCCAAAACCCAAAGAACATGATGCAGATGTTTGATTTCAACCAAATTTTATGACCCACAATAATTTTAATATCAATGGTTTAACTGCCAACGAAGTTTTGCAAGCAAGAAAAAAGTATGGGAGTAATACCTTAGTTTACAAAAAAAGTAACAAGTTTTTTGCGGCCATTTTAAACTTCGCAAAAGACCCAATGATAATTTTGCTTTTTATTGCCGCAACTATTTATTTTGTAAATGGCAGCGTATCCGATGGTATTTTTCTTTCCTCGGCAATAGTATTTGTAATATTAATATCATCGTACCAAAATGCTAGAAGCCATAATGCGTTAGAAAAACTAAAAACATTTACCCAACAAAAAGCAAAAGTAATAAGAGATGGAAAAACCCAAGAAATAAAAAGCGAAGACTTGGTAATGGGTGATAGTTTAATGGTAGATGAAGGTGCTTTAATTGCTGCCGATGCCGTTATTATACATTCAAACGATTTTTCGGTTAACGAATCTATTTTAACAGGCGAATCGCTTACGGTTTATAAAGATAAAACCTCAACCAATAAATTGATTTTTAAAGGCACCAACGTTGCCAGTGGTTTGGCCATAGCAACTATTTCAGCAATTGGTAACCAAACTAGGTTAGGTAAAATTGGTGAAAGTTTGGATAGCATAAAAGAAGAGAAAACTTTTTTAGAAATACAAATTGCCAATTTTGTAAAAAAAATGTTGCTGGCAGGGGTAGTTATATTTTTTACCGTTTGGGGAGTTAATTATTTTAACAGTTTTAGCTTTTTAGATAGTTTACTTAAAGCTTTAACCTTAGCAATGAGTATTATGCCCGAAGAGATACCAGTTGCTTTTACATCTTTTATGGCACTAGGGGCATGGCGATTAATGAAAAAAGGAATTGTAGTAAAACAAATGAAAACCGTTGAAACCCTAGGTAGTGCAAGTGTAATTTGTACCGATAAAACAGGCACAATAACCGAAAACACAATGAGCCTAGCCAAACTTTTTGTACTTAAAACAGATAAAATTTGGGATGACGAAACACATTTTGGAGATTACGAAAAATCGCTAATTAAGTTGGCAATGTTTGCAAGCGAACCTATCCCGTTTGATCCTATGGAAAAAGCACTTCACCAATCTTATTTAAATAATTTTTCTATCGATGAAAGGCCAAATTACAAACTCGTACACGAATATCCTTTAAGTGGACACCCGCCAATGATGACCCACGTTTTCGAAAACAAAACTGGTGAGCGTATTATTGCGGCAAAGGGCGCACCCGAAGCATTAATAAAAATAGCTAACCTTAATACAACAAACACAAAACAAATAAATAATGCTATTAATATTTTAACTAAAGATGGATACCGAATATTAGGTTTAGCCGAAGCTAGCTTTAAGGGGGAGAATTTTCCGAAAAAACAGCAAGATTTTGAATTCGAATTTATGGGAATTGTTGCCTTTTACGATCCTCCCAAAAAAAATATTAGTGCTGTATTGCAAAAATTTTATTCGGCCGGCATTGCAGTAAAAATAATAACTGGCGACAATGCCGAAACAACATCGGCTATTGCCAAACAAATAGGTTTTAATGGCTATAATAAAACCATAACTGGGGAACAGTTAATGAAACTTACCGAACCTGATTTAAAAAAAACGGTAATGGAAACCAATATTTTTACCCGAATGTTTCCTGATGCAAAACTAAAAATAATAAACGCACTTAAAGCAAACCAACAAATTGTAGCTATGGTTGGTGACGGAGTTAATGACGGACCTGCATTAAAAGCTGCTCATATTGGTATTGCAATGGGTAAAAAAGGGACCCAAATTGCTAAAGAAGCCGCATCATTAATTTTGGTAAACGATAATTTATCAAAAATGATTGAAGCCATAGCATCTGGGCGTAAAATTTATGCTAACCTCAAAAAAGCCATACAATACATTATATCTATTCATATACCAATCATATTAATTGTATTTATTCCATTAGTTTTAGGCTGGATATACCCCAACTTATTTTCGCCCGTACACATCATTTTTTTAGAACTAATTATGGGGCCTACTTGTTCTATAGTTTTCGAAAACGAACCTATCGAAAAAAATGCAATGCTACAAAAACCACGATCTTACACCCATACTTTTTTTAACAAAAAAGAACTTATTACCAGCATTTTACAGGGTTTAGCAATTACAGTTGGTACTTTACTGGCTTATCAATATGCCTTACACCATGGCTATAATATAACCACCACTCGCACTATGGTTTTTACAGTTTTAGTTACAGCCAATGTGTTTTTAACTTTAGTAAATCGGTCTTTTTACTATTCTATTTTGTACACCCTAAGATATAAAAATAAATTAATGCCGATAATTTTAAGCATTACCATTGTTATTTTAGGTTTAATGTTGTACTTAAAACCTGTTACACTTTTTTTTAATTTCATTCATTTAAACATTACTCAACTATTAATAAGTTTAGCCATTGGTTTTTTGAGTGTAATTTGGTTCGAGGCTGTAAAATTTGTTAAACGAATACAAAATAAAACTATATAAAAGCAATTAATTTTAAATAAGAGAAATCAATTTTTGCAATCATATTTTTTTAATATTTTAATTGGTTCTTCGTCATTTTGTGTGGGTAATATTATACCTGCAATAAAATAATTTTTTAATAGGCATTTTTTTTCTTCTTTCTCCTTAATGAGAAAAGAAGCAAAGAATCAAGGCTTGCTGTTGTTTTATCGGGTATGCTCAATAAATTTTAACGGCGCAATTCGAGGCGTGATTTCAAGGTTTGTACTTTTACTTTGTTTGTGCAACACGCTGCGACTTGCTTAGATGGTACTTTATTTTAATTTCTACAAAAAATTTATTGGCATCCCACTCTAAACAACCGCTAGGCCGTCCCCAATCGCAAACCTGTTTAATGGGAATGCGATTTGATTCAATTCCACAGTTTTTGACGAAGAACCTTTTAAATTTTAAAGGTATTTTATAATTAATTGTGATTTAACATTTTAATAAAATCATCATTAACATATCAATTAAATATTCTCTAAAACAAATTTTATGGGATTGTATTTTCGCCCTTACAAGCCTCCAAAGCCGTTTTAGAAAAAATTTAAGAAAAATCATTGATTTATGGATTTTACATAGTATTTTTGTGGAAATTAATTATCACAAAATGAACAATGGAACAGTAAAGTTCTTTAATGACACCAAAGGTTTTGGTTTTATTAAAGAAGACGGAACCGGCAAAGAATACTTTGTACACGCTTCTGGTCTGATTGACGAAATCAGAGAAAATGATGAAGTAACTTTCGATCTTCAAGATGGAAAAAAAGGCTTAAATGCAGTAAATGTTAAATTAGCATAAGCTAATTTCTATCATAAATACCATTTAACATCTTCAATAACCTTACCACTAAAATGGTAAGGTTTTTTTTTGCCATTTTGATTAATAAGTTTATTTAAATAGTAGAGAATTTAAAGACTTTAAAAGTTTACTTATAACCTGAGTTCGATTAATATAATTTGATTTTTATAGGTTTACATGATAATTTGGGCGTTTTAACACGCTGTCCGCTACCTGCCTGCCGGTAGGCAAGGTATCTTTTTGTCAGAAAAAGCCAAAAAGGATACCGCTGCCATCGTTAACGCCTTATTAGTCGCATATAACTCTCGTTATTAATTACTTAAAAAAAAACACAATCGGACTGAGGTTTGTACAATGAAGATTCAACTTTAATTACTTTTAAAAAAAACTTAAAAACGCATAAAAAAAGCACCTTATTTCCTCAAAAACTAACTATAACTTCTTTTTTTGGCTGTTTTGTTTTCTTATTTTTCAATCTGGTTACACATTTTTAAAAAAATATTATTTATGTTTGGCTAAAAGCATAAAACAACGAATGAAAAATAAAATTTTTCGTAAAAAATCTATATCAAAAATATTGCTAGATGCCGAAGCTGGATTTTCTGATAGCCATGCCGGAGGATTAAAAAAAGTATTAGGTGTAAAAGATTTAACCGCATTTGGCATAGCCGCCGTAATTGGTGCTGGCGTATTTAGCAGCATTGGAAAAGCCTGTTTCGATGGTGGCCCTGGCGTAGTATTTCTATATATTTTTACTGCAATTGCCTGTGGTTTTGCAGCTTTATGCTATGCCCAATTTGCATCAACTGTACCCGTATCGGGCAGTGCGTACACCTACTCGTACGTTGCATTCGGAGAAATTTTTGCTTGGATGATAGGTTGGGATTTATTAATGGAATACGCCATAGGTAACATTGCGGTAGCCATAAGCTGGAGTGATTATTTTACCCGTTTAGTAAAAGGCTTTGGTGGCCACATACCCGAGTGGTTAACCATGGATTTTTCTACCGCCCACAGCGGATTTTTAAAAATAACGCAAGCCATACAATCGGGTGTAAACCCAAATACGTTTGATAATGCTGTAAACGAACAATTTGCCGCTTGGCATAACGCCCCGCAAATTTTTGGTTTCCATTTAATAATGGATTTACCCGCCCTTGCCATAGTGGTTATAATTACGGCCATTGTTTTTGTTGGTATAAAAGAATCTAGAAACGCCAGTAATTACTTAGTAGTGTTTAAGTTAATCATCATATTTTTTGTAATAGTTTTAGGGGGGTATTACGTTAATCCGGCAAATTGGCAACCTTTTTCGCCTAATGGCTTTACAGGAATAATGAAAGGTGTATCGGCTGTATTTTTTGCCTACATAGGTTTTGATGCTATAAGTACAACTGCCGAAGAATGTAAAAACCCACAACGAGATTTACCTCGGGGTATGATTTATTCATTAATAATTTGTACAATTCTGTACGTTTTGTTAGCATTGGTGTTAACCGGAGTGGTAAGTTACAAACAACTAAACGTTGGAGACCCTTTAGCACTAATATTCGATGAATTGGGTTTAAAATGGATAGCAGGAATTATTGCTGTAAGTGCCGTTTTCGCAACCGCAAGCGTGTTATTAGTCTTCCAAATGGGGCAACCCCGTATTTGGATGAGCATGAGCCGAGACGGATTGCTGCCTAAAGCTTTTTCTAAAATTCACCCAAAATATGGTACCCCTTCTTTCTCAACCATTGTAACTGGTTTTGTGGTTGCTGTACCCGCATTATTTTTAAATTTAGATACCGTAATTGCACTAACAAGCATTGGTACTTTGTTTGCTTTTGTGCTGGTTTGTGCTGGTATTTTAGTGTTAGACCAATTAAAAGATACCCCCGAAACCAAATTTAAAGTTCCTTACATTAACGGAAAATACATTTTACCACTGTTTTTTATTGGCGGATTAACCGCTATTAATTGGTATTTACCAAATTACTTACCCTCGTTATTTACTTTAGAAGGTTTCCCGATGGCCATATTTTTTGCATCGCTGTTTGCCGTAACCATATTAACGTATTTAAAAAGTTTTTCTTTAATACCCGTATTAGGTTTTACCAGCTGCTTTTATTTAATGGCACAAGAAAGCTATACCAATTGGATACGTTTTTTAATTTGGTTAGGAATAGGTTTGGTTATTTATTTTATTTATGGGATTAAAAAAAGTAAATTAAATTTAACTTTAGTGTAACAGGGCTAACGCATTTAAGATTTTGGTTCTTTTTTTTAATTTATATTATGAGATACTTGGCTTCAATCTTAATAACAAAAAAATATGTGCTTTTGTCACTCAGAGTGCAACGAAGAGTCTCAAGAATGCCTTTTATGAGACTCTTCACTTCGTTCTGAGTGACAGAACGTTTACAGAATAATAATTTTTTTAAGAAAATAATTTTACAGTTTTTAAATGCGTTAGACCTGATCAGGGTAAGGAAAAAAAATTGTTTGACCTAAAAGCATACTGTTGCGTAAAAAGGTAATTTACAAGTTGCAAATTTATTGATTAGAGATATTTGATGATTGATTTTTTTTTAAGAGTAGAAAAAATTCAAAAAATAGAGATTAATAATAGATTTCAGGATATAAACGAGGAAATTGCAGGAATTGTAACGTGAAATTTTATCGTTTAAGAAATAGTAAAATAAAACCAAAAGTAACAGCAACTTGCCCAACCCAAAATATAAACATCCATTTAATCATTTCGGCTTTTGCATTGTGCAAATCTTGTTTTACAACATTTATATCTTCCTTCATGGCTAAAACATCTTTTTTATTATCAAATTCAGTTTTAACTTCATTTTTTAAGTAAGATACCAGATACTCTGCTTCACGTTCCCCAAGCTTAGCTTTTAATAATTGAAAAAGTTGAATTTCTGTAACACTCATCTCTGTTTCTTTTTTTGTAAAACTAAATATAACAAATATAATAAATAAATCATTTAAAAGTCCTTAACCAAAAAGTCTGCTATTGATAACAGGCTTATTTTTTAAATGTTTAGGTGCCTGTTACTAATGCTATAATGCCTGTAACTCAAACAACTACTTTGTCTTAATAATTAGGGTTTAAAGCTAGGATGAAGAAATGGACACCAATTACAAAACTTAAAAACGGCAGATATACTTATAATATTAGGCTCTTCGCCAAAAACTGTAGATAAACTTTTAATAATAGATTTATTACCATTAAACAGGTGTGCGATTTGGGGCGGCCTAGCCTGCCTGCCGGCAGGCAGGCTGTTGTTTGGAGTGGGAGGCCAATAAATTTTTTGCAGAAACTAATATAAGGTAAAACCAAGCAAGTCGCAGCGTGTTGCACAAACATTTTTAAAGCACCAACTTAGTTGCCACGCCTTGAATTGCGCTCTTAAAAATTTATTGAGCTTACCAGACAAATCATAGCAAGCCTTGCCTGCCTGCCGGTAGGCAGGATTTTTTGTTACTTTTTTATCAAAAAAAAAGTAATTAAATAAATGCCTATTATTTTAATAACTTACATTCAAGTAATAAATGCAACACTATCTAAATTATTTAGTTTATTGGCAAAAACTTCGTTGGGTGTTTTATACCCAAATCTTTTCCTTGGTCTGTTGTTTAAAATATTTGTTACTTGCTGAATTTGTAATTTTGTTATACTGTCAAAGTTAGATTTTTTAGGGAAATATTGCCTAACTAAACCATTTAAGTTTTCGTTTGCCCCTCTTTCCCAGCTATGATACGGTTTGGCGAAGAAATAGTCTATATTGAGGCTTTCTGCAATAGCTTTATGTTTAGCAAATTCTTTACCATTGTCAGAGGTTATGGTTTTAATTAAGGGCTTCCAATCTTGTAAAAGTTCGATGGTTTTAGCTTCTACACTAACTGCTTCTTTGTTTTCAATTTTATCCATAAATAAGACACCCGTAGCCCTGTCATTAATGGTAAGAAGGGCACCTTTGTGATTTTTTCCGATAACTAAATCAATTTCTAAATCTCCAATTCGTTGCTTCAAATCCACGATTGGAGATCGTTTATCAATATCTATTTTGTCAGCAATAATGCCTCTGTTATCCTTTAAATGGCCTCTTTTGCGGTATCGCTTACCTTTGGTTCTTAAGAGTTGATATAATAGTCCACCCTTACGTTTATCAAGCCAAATGTATTGATAAATGGTTTCTACAGAAACCATATTTTTCCCGTCCAATTTAGCTCTACCAGCCACCTGTTCTGGGCTATAATCAAGCCCTAAATAAAACAATATATTAATTTCAACTTCGGCATCCAAATTGCAGTGTTTGTTTTTATTGGTGTGCCTTTCTGCTGTTTTTTTATCCGCCAGTTTAGCTTTGTAGATGCCATTTCGTTGGTCTGAGTT
>JAYULE010000204.1:0-6322 GCA_043763845.1 Sphingobacteriales bacterium | reverse complement strand
TTTTTGTTTTTAGTTCGGTTTCAGTATCACCGTAATTTCTAAATTCTAAATGTCTTGTGCGGTTTCTACCGCTCTGCATTTCATCAAATAGTTTTGTGAAAATAAGTTTGAAAAGCTCTTCAAATACATCCACTCCGGCATTAGCCAAAACTTCATCCTCCATTTCCAAAATCAAATCTTTCAAAGATTTTCTTTCGGTTACGAGTTTATCTTTTTTTATTAAATCATCTATTGACCAACGTTCTTCTAATATATCAGAAAGTTTTTGATCTGCTCTTGGTATTTCAGGTATATCTTCAAAATAATTTGGATCTTTTCGGTGGTAGTAGGAAATAGATTCTCCATTACTCCAAATTCCTATTGGCGCTCCTGTTGCATTGCAATAAGATTTTAATTGTTCTTTACCATCTTTTAGTTTTGGTTTTTTTAACTCCACCATGATAAAAGGTGTTGTTGTTTGGTTCTTATCAAATATTACTATGTCGGCTCTTTTCTTTTCACGTCCAAAAGAAACAGCATATTCAAGTTCCATTCTATCAGTGGAGTAACCAAAATTGTCACGAAGCACTAAAACGTACAATTGTCTTACGGCTTCTTCGGGAGTTACTTTAATTTCCTTTTTTCTAACAAGGCAAACTGCATAATATCCAGTTTTATCTTCTCTTTTTATTAAGGTGTGTTCGAGGGATTGTATTTGCTCTTGGCTAAACTGTGTTAGTTTGTAATTTGAGTCCTTGAGTATGTCTGATAGAATCATATTTTGAATTTCTTTATTATTGATTTTCTGTCTGTAAAAGTAGTTTTTTAAACAAGATTGTATAATGGATATTTTTTGTTTTAACCGATGCGTCTTAAATTATGCATGGTCTTGGTGCGAAGGCATCGGGGTAAAAGGGTTAACATTATAATAACATTAATTGAATGTTTATTTAATTAGTAATTGGTTATTATTGTTTAAGAATAATTTTATCCAATTAATTCACAATTAAACCCTAAAATCTTATGCCATTAAAAGACCTTATTCAAACCAAATTTTTACCTGCAGATATTACTGCAATTAACACTGCCCTTGCGGCAATTGAAACTGCAATTACCAGTAAAACGGTAAACCTTACTAACGAAGAAAGACAGCGTTACGGTAGCATTAACGAACAAAACAAACTGTTGGTAAACAAAATTAACGATTACCGCCAATCTCACCCCCAACTAAACAGCCCACAGGTAGATTGGACAGAGTTTCAGGCCGATTTAAACGTACGTATTGCGCTAAACGCTATTTTAAGCAAATTGGCAACTATTAACGAGCAACTAAGCGATACCAAAATTTTGCATGATAACGATAACTACCAACAAGCTTTAACCCAGTACAAGTATATTAGTTATTTAAGTGACGAAACTGGTGCGGGTACAACTACTATTAAAGATGATATAGCACAATTTTTTCCACGCACACCCGAAGCCAAGCCTGTAGTGCCACCCGTGGTTTAAAATTTTCAATTATTTTTATCCCATTTTAGATTACCCTAAGGTTTTAGCCACAAGCTAAAACCTTTTTTTGTGTTTTAAGATTCATAATCACTTTTATTGTGAAGCAAATAACCCCACCGTTTGGGTTAAACACCCCAGTGTTTGGGTTATTAACCCCAGTGTTTGGGTTAAATACCTAATTGGTTTAGGTTATTAACCCAAAGTTTTAGGTTAAAGACCGAAACGTTTAGGTTATAGACCGAAGCGTTTGGGTTATTAACGCAATGCGATTAGGTTAATGACCGAAGCGTTGGGGTTAAGGGCCGAAACGGAAGGGTTAAAGACCGTAACGATGGGTTATAGGTAATACCGATGCCTTCGCTTGGAGCGAAGGCATGGGTTTGGAAGTCATCGGTTTGAAAAAATACCGTAACGCAGGGGTTAACGACCTTATAGTTCACGTACGATGCGTATATAACCAATGATGATTTGAAAGAAATTGATACATTTGAACATAATAATAACGGCAATATTTATTGCACAAAGCCAAATTTTATAGGTGGCTTTGTGCTGTTGTATGGCTGGTATAATTATGTTAGCTGCAAGCATAACGCCCGACAAACAGAAATAAACAAACATATGGCTCAAATAAAAGAAAAAGGACATAACATTGAACTGACGAATGTCGTAATCCATAAAATCAATAAAACTGGGGGTGATAAAAAGTCAACATTAAAACTTGCAGAAAAAGAACTAACAATCGGAAAGCCCGAAGTCAAGTTTATAGCAGATGTTCGTGAATCATTTAACAAAAGGTCTGTACCAACACACGGTGTGTTTGAAGACGCATTTGATTATAACGGATTTCAAAAAGCAATTAGAGATTATAAAGATAAAATAATTGATTTTATGAAATTTTCAATTGACTCAATGGAACACTATAAAAGAGTTATTGAAACGTCTGCGCCAGCTACAGGTGGTTTCATAATATTTGCGGATTTTAAAATTACAGACAATAATGACGAAAGGTACATACTAGTGTTATCAATTGATAATAAGCAAGGGTATAATTTAAGCGAGGTTGCTTTGGCAATTCGAGAAATTCAAAATTTGGAACTTAACAAAATGGACTTAGCAAGTATAATAAATCTATCTAGATGGGAACTTTCTGTAGATTTAGAAAAAAACATTAAAACTTATTTAACTTTCGTAAGAGGAAAGAAAAAAATATCTGATTATTTTCAAAATTTTATTGGCTGTGCTGACAAGACAACTGCTACAGAATCTTCGACGCTACTTCTAAATACAATCAATACCTACATTGAAGAAAAAGGAATTAAGGAAAAAGAGGCAAAGGAATTAAAAAGTAAAGTTTTAGACTATTGTCAAGATTGCAATAAAAGAAAAAAAGAAATTTTATTATCTCAAATTTCCTTTTTATTTGATGAAGAAAATCCAAACGATTTTACAGCCTATGCAACTAAAGAAGAAATTGGGAACAGTGAAGTTGTAAAATATGATAGCAAAACGCTACGAACATTAAAATTTGTAGACTTCCAAAGTGAAGACCTTACATTAAAATTTAACAAAAAACTATTAGGTACATCTATTAAAATCAGTAAAGACAAATCTTCAATTACGATTTCAAATTTACCAGAAGAGTTAAAATCACAATTTTAACATAAATGGAAAACAACCTGACTAAATTCTTATTACTAAAAGGTAGTATTTCTGAAATAAATCCAGATAGTTTCATTTGTGTTTTAGTCCTTACAGATAATTCAATAACAATTATAAAAGAATTTTTTGATAATAATTTTATTGAACAAATAAAAGACGGTCAAGATAAAATTTTAGTAATTGATAATCTTTCAAATTTAAAAACCCAATCAATCTCTGTAGAATTCATTACATCTGAACTCAAAAAAAATGGTTTTTTCCTTACAATTAATGATTTTATTTTAGTTAACAGATTTGAAATACCAACAGTATTCTATATAAACGAAATATCATATTCTAGTTCGTCATATAGTGATAACGAATACCTAGAAAAGTATAAAGCAATATCAACACTTATTGTTAGATTGATAGCGAAAGCAAAATTTATATCCGAAGAACATATCAAAACAATATGTCTAGTTCAAGATAACTCTTTTATTGAAATACCAATTGAAACTATTATTTATGAAGATTATCTTGAGCACAAAAACATTGAATTAATAAACCAATATATTGAAGATATAGATGCGTACAAAGAAAAAAGAACTATTTTTCTAAAGGAATTAATTGATTTTCTTTCTACCAAGAATAAAAAAGAAAGATTTAATGAACTTATTCTATATTTTGAAGAATTTTACGAAAAGTGCAATACAAGCTTTGAGTATTATCTTTCAAATTTTTCATTCAACAAGATTAAATTTGAACTAGATAATTCAGTCCTTGAATATTCAAAAAATATACGTTCAATCATTAATGAATCACAGTCAAAATTAATTGCAATTCCTGCTGCTTTTATCCTTGGTGTATCGCAAGTTAATTATGACAACCCTTTCATATTAAAAAATGTGCTAATTGTAGTTTCTGCCTTTTTATTCTCATATATCATTTCGATATTCATTAACAATCAAAAAAATGCAATAGAAATTATTTCAGACAATCTGGATAATTATAAAACAAATTATGAACGTTCTAAATCAACTGAATTTGAAGAAGAAAAAGAACTTAAAAGCCTTTCCGAATTAATTAAAAAATCATACAAAAAGACAGAAATTGAAATCCTTAAACAAGAGAAAAGATTAAAAATTCTTCAATATTGTAATTGGGGGATTTCAGTTGCATTATTACTTTCTATTATAATAGTTTTAATAACACAAATAAACTGGAAATGTGGCAGTGTTGTAAGCTTCCCATTTTATTACGTTTCTAAAGTAGAAATTTCATATTAATCTAACTCAGTTTATTAGGTAGTTTAATATTACTGTAATCTTATTTACGTATAAGTTATTTAAAAGATTTTGGAAATAATCAATATGCAATTTTTCAAATTCGTGAGAATGATATTTTTTATAGGCTATCATTTATTTTCTATCAATTTTTGCTCATCCTCCGTTAAATCATATAGCTGATAAACCAATTTTTCTATTTGGTTTTCATAGTCTTTAGTGTCTTCGCCTTACTGTTTTCGGGAAATAATTTTGTCAACCAAATCATCGAATGGCTTTTGTTCATTTAATGAGATTAGCTTAATAGGAAATTTGCGTAAATCTTCCAAAATCAGTTTTGGGAACAATTGTCGCAGTATCTGTTCATATAATTTTATGAACATTAAATTATCGAATATTATTTACAAATTCTTATGTGTCCTTGCAAGTTGTATTACTTAACAAATAAAACGGGTATTGTAAACAAGGTAATTTGTGTATTAATGCGCTTCTTAAATTTTATTAAAAACATCTAATACTTCAATTTTCATATCTGGAAATAAGGGGCTTTCAATTACCTCGCCAATTGTAAATGGTTTTAATCCAATATACTTTTCGTTTTGTAAGGTATAAACCAACACTATTTTTTCGATAGGCTCTACCATCCAATACTCTTTAACCCCACTTTCTTCGTATAATCTAAATTTTGTATCTACATCATACTTGCTATTATTGGGCGATAATATTTCTACAATTAAATCTGGCGCACCATTACAACCTTTATCGTCTAGTTTTTGTTCGTCGCAAATTATACATAAATCGGGTTGCACTACCGTAGTATTACTTTTGCTGTTTTTTACAGGTAACCTAACATCAAAGGGGGCAAAAAATAAACTACAACTTTTATTTTCAAGATATTGCGAAAGCTTTACGGTTATATTTATGGCAATTGTTTGATGAATTCTACTCGGTGCAGGGCTCATTTTTTTTATAAAACCTTTAATAAGCTCTACCCGTTCGGTAAATTGCCACATTAAATAATCAGAATAGGTATATTCTTTAGTTAAATCTAGTTCAGAAAATTGGGTTACAATTGGCATGTATTATGTTTTTTATAATAAAGATAGTTACAATATTTTTAACGCTAAGGTCTAATTAATATTTTTATTAATTAGAGCTTAATAATGAATATCTTTTACTAGATTTAATATTATATAATTACGTTTAAATGGGCTTAGTAAAAACAAATATCAAGTTATCAAATCCACGCTATCCTAATTTAGATAGTATTGTAGTAGAAAGTTTGGTTGATACAGGCGCATTGCATTTATGTATTACCGAAACACAGTTTATTCAATTGAAATTAGAAGAAGCCGAAAAACGACCTGTAACCCTTGCCGATGGTAGCACCCAAATAATTCCTTACGTTGGCCCCATAAAAGTAGATTGGAACGGCCGTATAAGCTTTACAGGCGCTATGGTTTTAGGAAATCAATGTTTATTAGGTGCAATACCCATGGAAGATATGGATATTTTAGTTCACCCTGCCCAACAAATTGTAATTGCAAACCCTTTGCATCCTAATATTCCCGCTTCGGTGGCGTATTAGATGCCATTTATATATGTTTAAAAAATTTGAATCTTCGCCATATTGTGTGGATAAATAATTTCAGTAAAATCATAGCCAGCCTTGCCTACCGGCAGGCAGGCAAGGCTGGCTATGATTTGTCTGGTAAGCTCAATAAATTTTTCACATCGCAATTCAAGGCGTGGTAACATTGGTTGGTGGTTTAACCATCTTAATGCAACACGCTGCGAATTGCTTGGCTAGCAAATTATGAATGTTTCTACAAAAAAATTTATTGGCTTCCCTATCCAAATAATTGCTAGGCCGTCCCCAACCGCACACCTGTTTAATGGGTTTAACTTGCAAA
>JAYULE010000203.1:0-25991 GCA_043763845.1 Sphingobacteriales bacterium | reverse complement strand
CGCAAAAAAGCCTCGATGTGCAAAAAAATGTGGTTTGCGAAGAGTTTAAACAGCGTTATTTAAATCAGCCTTACGGCGATGTTTGGTTGAAATTACGCCCTTTAGTTTATACCAAGCACCCTTACCAATGGCCAACCATTGGTGAAAAATTGGCACATATTGAAGATGCTAAAATGGAAGATGTAAAAGCTTTTTTTGCAAAGCATTACAACCCACAAAATGCCATTATGGTAGTTGGAGGAAATGTTACTTTAGAAGAAGTTAAAGCATTGGCCGAGAAATGGTTTGCCCCCATACCATCAGGAAATAAATATATAAGAAATTTGCCAGAAGAACCAGAGCAGAATCAGGAAATTAACCAAACTATTTATGCCGATGTGCCTTTAAACGTTATTTATAAAGTGTTTAAAATGCCAGGTAAAATTAGCGACGATTATCCAACGGTTGATCTAATTTCGGATATTCTCTCGCAAGGGAAATCATCTAGGTTATACCGAAATTTAGTAAAAGAAAATCCGCTTTTTAGCGATATTAAAGCTTATAATTATGGGAGTTTAGATACCGGTATGTTTGTAATTGAAGCCAAACCTAACCAAGGCGTAAGTTTAGAAACTGCCGAGAAAGCCATTTGGACAGAGTTAGAATCTTTAAAAAGCGAATTAGTTTTGGATGATGAACTCACGAAAGTGAAAAATAAATACGAATCTACCTGCGTATTTTCGGAAATGAGTTTATTGGATAAAGCAATGAATTTGGCCTTTTACCAGCTAATGGGCGATGCTAATTTAATAAATACCGAAATACAAAAATACACCAACGTTAGCGCACAAAACATAAAAAATTTAGCTAACCAATTGTTTACTCCACAAAAAGCCACCACGCTTAACTACTTATCAAAATAAAATGTTAGACAGATTAACAGCACCTGCGTTTAAAGAAATTAACAACGTAGATTTTATACAAACCAAAAAACAAGTTTTAAAAAACAACATTCCGGTTTGGGTTTTAAACGCTGGCGACCAAGAATTAGTGCGTATAGAATTTATATTTAATAACGTAGACTGGGATATTAATAATCCACTATTAGCTAGTGCCACCAATGCAATGCTAAACGACGGTACAGCCAGTAGGAGTGGAGCACAAATTGCCGATGCTATTGATTTTTATGGGGCGTTTTTACAAACCGAATATGGTTACGACCATGCAGTGGTTACACTTTTTACCCTTAATAAATACATTGCCAACACTTTACCTATTGTAAAAGATATACTTTGCAATTCGGTTTTCCCACAAAAGGATGTAGAAACTTTTATAAATAATAACAAGCAAAAACTAAAAGTTAGTTTAGAAAAAAACGATTTTTTAGCTCGACGAGAATTTAATAACGTACTGTTTGGCAATAATTTATACGGCTATAAAGCCACCGAAAGCGATTTTGACAAACTAAAAACCGAAGATTTACAAGCCTATTTTAAAAAGGCCTACCATCCACAAAATTGCACCATATTTATATCGGGAAGGGTTGGTGAAACGCTTTTTAACACGGTTGAAAACCTTTTTGGCGACTGGGAAAGTAGCACTTCATTTACCGAAAATAAATTGGTGTTTACACCTAACCAAAACAAATTTCATTTAATAGAAAAACCTAACGCATTACAATCTGCCATACGTTTGGGAATACAATCTATTAACCGCAACCACCCCGATTTTGCTGCAATGCAAGTTTTGAATACCGTTTTTGGAGGTTATTTTGGTAGCAGGTTAATGACTAATATTCGTGAAGATAAAGGATATACCTACGGGATAAGCTCGGGAAATGCAACTATGGCGCAAGCCGGTTATTTTGTAATAGCTGCTGAAGTTGGGGTTGATGTTTGCCAAAATACCCTTACCGAAATTGAATTTGAAATAAACCGCTTAAAAACCGAATTGATACCCGACGAGGAACTCACATTAGTAAAAAACTACCTAATGGGCAGTTTACTAGGCAGTTTAGAAAACGCTTTTTCACACGCCGATAAGTTTAAAAATATTTATTTTTATGGTTTAGGTTACGATTATTTCGACAATTATATCAACACCATAAAAACCATAACTGCTCCAGATTTGATGAAACTAGCCAATAAATATTGGGATTGGGATGATTTTTACAAAGTGGTAGTGGGGAAAGGGTAGGATTATAGGTTTACAAGATAGTATTATCCAAATTATAGATTACAACTTAGCATCCTAATATTATCTGAATTTAGATTTTTAGAGTGAGTGGATTTTAAAATCAACTAACTTTAAAAAATCCTACGCCTACTTAAATCCTAAAAATCTTAATTCGAACTAATTAATTTAAATTATGCCAGCTTAAAAACTACTCATTTACATAACTACTTTCTTTTAACCGTGGCGAAACAAAAAGGTAAATAACTATAAAAACCGAAATTAATGCCACAAAAAACCAATAGTAATTTGCACCTTTTAATTGTGCAAAAAAACCACCGTTTGCTATGCTATTATTAACTATACCTACAAAAACGTTTCCAACAGATACAGTTAATAACCAAATAGCTGTCATGGTGCTTTTCATTGATTTTGGCGATTGTGTATAAGCATACTCTAAACCAGTGATTGATACTAAAACCTCCCCAGCCGAAAGTATGGCATAAGCCAATATTTGCCACCATACACTAGGCTGGTTGCCAGCATCAATTGATGTTTGTATAAGCGCAATTACTACAAAAGATAAAGCTGTCAAAATTAAACCCGCCCCAATTCTACGCAAGGGTGTAGTTTTAATGCCAATTTTGGCAAAAAACGGGTAAATAAAATAACTAAAAATAGGAATAAAAGTGAGTAAGAAAAATGGGTTTACGGTTTGTATTTGTTCGGGCAAAAGATTCATTCCTAAAATATGGCGGTCTAACTTGGTAGCTTGTAAAACCCATTCAGATAAGCATTGGTCCCACATTGCCCAATAAATAGGTATAAACGCAAATACCGCCATAACACGCCAAACAGATTTTATGGCTTCTACCTTTTCGGGATTGTATTTTTGTTTGGCAACATCTAATAAAGCCTCTCCTTTTATCTTTTTGTGGATATTAAATAGAGCGTAAAAGGAAATGAACAAGAAATTATCTTTTTTAATTCCCGCAGCGGGGATTTTAATGTACTTATTGCGTCCCAAAAAAAATATAATGGTAGCAATAGCCATTAAAATCCCGGGAATACCGAAAGCCCATTTTGCACCATAAACAGCATACACGTAAGGTATTGCCAAAGTAGATAAAACAGACCCAGCGTTTATGCTAAAGTAAAACCAACTGTAAGCTTTGGTCATTAAATGTTGGTTATTTGCCGTAAACTGGTCTCCAACATTAGCCGAAACACAAGATTTTATGCCACCTGCTCCCATGGCTATTAACAACAAGCCCATTTTAAAATAATTTAAATCGGTATCGTATACCGATAATATTAAATGTCCAATACAGTATATTATAGAAACATAGAGTATTACTTTGTATTTTCCAAAAAACCAATCGGCTAAAATTGCGCCTATAACTGGCATTGCATACGCAAGCGAAACAAAGAAATGCGTACTTTCGTTAGCCTGTGCCTCGGCCATAGTTTGTAAAGCAGGGTTTAAACTTGGGTTAAAAAACTGCGCAACTAAAAAAGTAGGCAATATGCTGCGCATACCATAGAAGCTGAATCGCTCGGCCGCTTCGTTTCCTATAATGTAGGCTATACTAGTTGGGAATTTATTGTTTTTGTTTTCGGGCATATTTTATTTTTGGTTAAAATTATTCTTTTTTATTTCTATTAATTTTTTCTTGCTCTTCTTCAATTATTTTTTTCAAATCTTCTTCTTTGGGCAAATTAATCATATACTTACTTACAAAAACTTGTTGGGATAATCCTGCTGTGCTGTATTTAACCAAATTCTCGTTTTTATTAGCGCAAAGTATAATACCTATTGGTGGGTTATCACCCTCGTTGGTTTCGTTTTCTTTATAATAGTTTAAATATAGGTTCATTTGCCCAGCATCCGCATGCGAAAACTCTCCCAATTTTAAATCAACCAATACGTTGCATCTTAATATTCGGTTATAAAACACCAAATCTATACGGTAATGTGTATTGTCAAAAGTAATCCGTTTTTGGCGAGCTTCAAAACAAAATCCCCGTCCCATTTCTAACAAAAATATATGCAAATGGTTGATAATTGCTTGTTCTAAATCGTTTTCAGAATATTCTGGCCTTTCTTGCAAACCCAAAAACTCTAAAATATGTGGGTTACGAAACACATCTTCGGGCAATAATCGTTCTTGGTTAATATGTTTATTTAAAACAGCTTGTTTGTTAGTACTTAGGCCAGTTCGCTCAAAAAGCATACTATTCATGGCTCTTTGCAACTCTCGTACCGACCAACAGTTTTTTAACGCTTCTACCTCATAAAAGCTACGCTTTAACGGTGTATCTGCTTTTAAAAACTCAATAATATGCGTAAAACTAAGCTGATTAATTAATTTATCTACGTCTATTTCTGGTTTTATTTTAATAATATTTAATACTTCAATTGTGGGTAAATTCGATTTTACAAGCGGGTTAATTTCGGCCTCTATGAATTTTGCGGTCGCTGACCGCAAAATCCCAATACGCTCAAAATTAGATATATACAATTTTGCGGTCGCTGACCGCAAAATGTTTGGATACTTAAAATAGAAGTCCTTACATAGGTATAAATGCCGCTCTCTAATTTGTTTAAATCCCTGCTTTTCTAATTGTTTAGCAACCTCTTTATATAGCTTTGCACCATACTCGGCTCTGTCGGCTCCGTTAAGTTCGTACTCAGTAATATAAAAACCAAAAAACCAATTACGCAAAGTTAATGCAGTATCTACTTGTTTTTGTACCTGCTGTTTAAAATACTGTTGCGTTTCGCCTATTAGTAAAATCAGTTCGTTAATATCTGCCATAATTTTTTAAGTTAAAATCAAATTAATAAAATCTAAAATCCAATAAACAAGTTCAACATTTACTCACCATTTTGCATAACTCCTGCTTCGTTAGGGATTATCAAATCCTGATCACTGGCGTTTGGAATATTTTTTAAATTTACATTTTCTTGTAAAATCCATCTACCGTTTTTAAATTTATAAGCATCGTAGCTTAAATCGGGACCCCAAAGACCAGGCATATTTTTAACTTTATCGTTTGATGGTGCTAAATGATCAAAAACTATCAAACCTTTCTCCTTTTCGTATTTTAAAAGCAACGATACCTCACTTGTATAGCTAAATACAACTCTTTTTTTCGCTTTGTCTTCTTTTTTAATACCTTCAAAAACGGGTAACCCAAACACAGGTTTGCCGTTATCAAACCATAAAACATCAATTACTTTTTTGGATGATTGTCGGTTACTGCCTTTCCAACCTAGTAAAGTATAATAAGGCACCTGTTTATTTTGGGCATTTACAGATATTAATTTATAATAAACTGCACCAAACCATTTCTTAGGGTTTAAGGTAGAATCTTCTGGGGTTTCCATACGGGCAAAACTGTCTGTAAACGGATAAAGCTCTAAGTTTTTAGGGTTATTCATTTGCAAAGCACCGTAAAACCTAAAAGTACCATCGTCGCTCATCATAAACCACGAAAAAATACGAAATTTATTATCTTCTGATTTTAAGATAGATATAGAATTTGAAAGCGAATCGAAAGGATAATCAAACGATTTTTTTTGCTTTAACGAGTTTACTAAAGTTTTTATCAAACTGTAGTTAGCCATTACTCTGTTTTGCTCTAAAGTATCGTTAGTAATGGTTTTACCCAAAACTTTTAACGAATCTTCGTAAACTTTAAAGGATTTATTATCAGTTTCTTGAGCTTTTATAAAGAAAGCAGACAACATTAACAAAAGCAATAAATTTTTTTTTATCATTTTTAAATTTTAAAAACCTAACGGCATTTTATGTGTAAACCGTATTTAAAGGTATAATTATAGTATAAATATCCTTAAATTACAATAACCTAACACAGCATTGTACAAAACTGTTACATTTGCATTGTTAAAAATTATGGCAAAAATATCAATAAACCTAGCTACAGGTTCCATTCAAAAACCCGAAATTATTGTAGGTATCGATTTAGGTACTACAAATTCGCTGGTAGCATTTATTAACCCGCAAAACCAACCACAGGTTATAAACGATTTAGGCAAAGGCGTTTTAGTGCCGTCTATTATCCATTTTAATGAAAATAACGAAACTATTATTGGTAACGATGCTAAAGAGTTTTTAATTACCCAACCGCAAAATACTATTTTTTCGGTTAAACGTTTGCTGGGAAGATCTTACCAAGATGTAGCCAAACATAAAGATTTTTTTGGATACAAAATTATTGATGATGGTAACGATGAAAGTTTAGTAAAAATTAAGGTAGGAGAAACTTTTTATTCGCCTATAGATTTATCGGCATTGATACTTACCGAACTTAAAAACCGAGCCGAACACGCCTTAAAAACCCCCGTAAAAAAAGCTGTTATTACCGTACCTGCTTACTTTAACGATAGCCAACGCCAAGCCACACGTGATGCTGGTAAACTAGCCGGTTTAGATGTTTTACGCATAGTTAACGAACCTACCGCTGCCGCATTAGCCTACGGTTTGGGCTTAAAACCCGACGATTTAACCCACGGCGATGAAGGTAAAACCATTGCCGTTTACGACTTAGGTGGCGGCACTTTCGATGTATCGATACTAAAAATAAACAATGGTATTTTTGAAGTTTTAGCCACCAATGGCGATACCTTTTTAGGTGGCGATGATTTTGACCACGCTATTATAGATTATTGGATAACTTCAAATAAACTAGATAAACAACAATTAATCAATAATAAAGAATTAACACAAACTTTAAGGCTTAAAGCCGAAGAAGCAAAAATTGCATTATCAACACAAAATTTATTTAACCAAAAAGTAGGAGATATTTTTTGCACAATTGATAAACAAACATTCGAAAACCTAATATCACCCAAAGTTGCCCAAACCATTTTAGCATGCCAAAATGCTTTAACCGATGCTGGTTTGGCTGTAGCCGATATTAACGAAGTAATAATGGTGGGCGGTAGCACCCGCACCCCATTGGTAAAACAAAAAGTGGCCAGTTTTTTTGGTAAAGAAGTAAACGATACCATAAACCCCGACGAAGTAGTTGCCCTTGGTGCTGCCATACAAGCCGATGTTTTATCGGGCAATCGTAAAGATATTTTGTTGTTAGATGTTACGCCACTTTCGCTTGGTATTGAAACTATGGGAGGCTTAATGGATGTAATTATTCCACGCAACAACAAAGTGCCTACAAAGGCGGGCAGGCAATATACCACATCGGTAGATGGGCAAGTAAACCTTAAAATTGCGGTTTACCAAGGCGAACGAGATTTGGTTAAAGAAAACCGCAAACTTGCCGAATTTGATTTAAAAGGCATACCAGCAATGCCCGCTGGTTTCCCTAAAATAGATATTAATTTTTTGCTTAACGCCGATGGTATTTTAACTGTACAAGCTATTGAGCTACGGTCGGGTGTAAAACAACAGGTTGATGTTAAGCCAGTTTACGGATTACAAGACGAGGAAGTTGAACGCATGTTGTTAGATTCTGTAACACACGCTAAGGCAGATGTTGAACAACGTATGGTAATTGAAGCCCAAACCGAAGCACAACAAATGATTTATACTTGCGAACGCTTTATACAAAAACACCAAACCTTACTTAGCCCGCCAGAGATTGCACAAACCCAAATTTACATTGCCGATTTAAAACTCGTGGCTAACACAAACGCAAAAGACGAAATATTAAATAAAATCGAAATCCTAAACAATTATACCCGCCCTTTTGCCGAAAGAGTAATGGATACCGCAATAGCAACAGCAATGAAAGGGAAAAGTATTTCCCCCTAACCCCAAAGGGATAATTTGCACATAATTCCCCCTTCGGAGGTTAGGGGAATTAAATAAATAATTTTATATTTGTTGCACTAATTATTATTATGACAAGCGAAAAATTTGGTACCTACTCCTATCTGCTCGATCGTACCTCACGTCGTATTAAACAATATGCTACCCAGTGTTTTAAAGAAAATAATTTTGATATAACTGTTGACCAGTGGCACATTTTAAAACATTTAGATATTAATAATGTTAAAAACCAAAGCGATTTAGCCGAACTTACAGGCAAAGATCACCCCACAATTACCCGAATAATTGATTTACTTTGCAAAAAAAATTTAACCGAGCGCAAACAACACCCTACAGATAGGCGAAGTTTTTTAATTACACTTACACCCGATGGGCAACAAACTGTAAAACAATTAACGCCCTTAGTTGCTACTATTAGAATGAAAGCTTGGGAAAACTTAAGCGAAAAAGATTACAACGATTTAAAAAGAATATTAGACACCATATACCAAACTTTAGAAATATGAACACCCAAATTCACACCGACATTTGTATTATAGGAGCGGGTCCAGTTGGTTTATTTACCGTTTTTGAAGCCGGTTTATTAAAAATGCGCTGCCATTTAGTTGATGCTTTACCGCAAGTTGGCGGTCAATTATCTGAAATTTACCCACGTAAACCTATTTACGATATACCGGGCTACCCTACCATACAAGCACAAGAATTGGTTGATAATTTAATGGAGCAAATAAAACCTTTCGAACCTGGCTTTACCTTAGGCGAACGGGTTGAAGGTTTAGAGAAAAAAGACGATGGCAGTTACACCGTTACCACTACCGATGGTACACGCATACATTGCCAGGTAGTTGCCATTGCTGGCGGATTAGGCTGTTTTGAGCCTCGTAAACCAGATATTGAAAATTTAGAAATATTTGAAGGTAAGGGCGTTAGCTATATGGTTAAAGACCCAGAACTTTACCGAGATAAAAATGTAGTTTTAGCTGGCGGCGGAGATTCGGCATTAGATTGGACTATTTTTTTAGCCGATGTTGCCAAAAAAGTAACCTTAGTTCACCGTGGCGATACATTTAGAGGTGCACCCGATTCGGCCGAAAAAGTATTTAAACTTGCCGAAGCTGGAGTTATAAATTTGGTGTTGTCATCACATCTTACCAAAATTAATGGCAATGGGCATTTAAAAGAAATTACCTTTTTAAATAAAGCTAAAGAAGAAAACACAATGGAAACCGATTACCTAATTCCGTTGTTTGGTTTAAGTCCAAAATTAGGACCAATTGGCGAATGGGGTTTAAATATCGAAAAATCGGCCATAGCTGTAAACACAGAAGATTACAGTACCAACGTTGAACGTATTTACGCCATAGGCGATATTAATACGTACACTAATAAATTAAAATTAATATTGTGCGGTTTCCACGAAGCGGCTTTAATGTGCCATAGCGCTTTTAAATATGTTTATCCCGACCAAAAACTATCTTTTAAATACACAACCGTTTACGGCGTTAATAGCTTTTAAATATGATTAATATCACAGTAATAGATAGAGACGATAGTAGTGCCGTTATAGAAGTACCCACCGATATTAACCTTAATTTAATGGAGGTTTTAAAGGCTTACGAGTACGATGTTTTAGCAACTTGTGGAGGCCTTGCCCTTTGTGCAACTTGCCATGTACAGGTTTTAGAAGGTTTTGATAATTTGCCCGATGCCCAAGATGCTGAGTTAGATATGCTAGATACATTACCAGATGCTGCTAGCGATAGCCGTTTGGCTTGCCAGTTAAAAGTAAACGAAAATTTAGCCGATATTACCATTAAAATAAGAGGTGCGTTGCAGTAGGGAGAGTTTTTAAAACTGCATTTATTTTAAGATAGTGGTTCGGGCGTTTTAACACGCTGTCCGCTATATCTTTTTATTTATTTTGGTTGGCTTAGGCCAACCAAAATAAATAAAAAGGATGCCGCTTCCATCGTTAACGCAAAAAAAACTTACTAAAAATATAACTTTTTACCCTTGGTTGGTGGCACACCAAACACTAACAATTTGCGTTTGGTGTGCCGCCAACCACGGCAATAGAAGTTACAAAATTGTGGTAAAAGCGTAATTTTTGCTTGTTAAACTTATAATTAAGTATTAGTTTTATCATAAAATAATAATATAATGAAAACATGCGATAAAGCATTAGCCGACCCAAAATTAACAGGCTTGGACACTTGGATACAAGGAGAAATTATTGATATTGAAAACAACCCATTTAAAGGCGTGGTTATAGCTATAAAAGATAAGCTGGGGCGCATATTTTTTGGCGAAAAAAAATATTTTAAAATAGCCTAATATGTTTGCTATAAGTTTTGATATGGTTATTATTGACCTAAAAGAATATTATGGTGAACCCTATAACAATGCCTATTTTGAAATAGGACAAGTGTTAAGGAAATATGAATTTTATAACACACAAGGGAGTGTATATCTTTCTAAAATAGCGATATGTCTAATTTGTTTAAAGCGATGAATGCTTTAAAAAAAATTGATTGGTTTTATAACTCAGTTAGAGATATTAGAGCCTTTAGGGTTGAAGACTGGTCAAACTTTACAGATTTTATGAAAGATAGTTAAAAATAACCACCTCGAACCTATTATTCAATAATTTAAACCTTTATAACCGCTAATTAAAAATTAGTAATAAATAATTTGGTTTTGTAAGCCAATAAAAAATGGCAGCTACAAAAAGTGTAATAAATAAAAACCACTTACTTTGCTTATATAAAATTTGTATTTTTGTTTTACTTTAAATTACATGATCAAAAATGAACTTAAGAATATCCTTTCGGGAAAGAACCTTGTTAGCAACGGAGAACTTATTCAAACAATTGCCATACACCTTAGAAGAAGCAAAAAAACAAGTAGTTTGGCTTCAACAAAAGAGTACAGTAAAAAACAAGAAACTAAGGAATTGATTACCTATATAAATCAAAATAATTTAGATAGTGTTGTATTTATTTCTTGAATCCACCTATAAAAGAGGGGTTTAACCTAACATTTACTACCCAAACAATAAATGGGGCAGCGAATACATAAAATATGTTAATTGTGAACTACCAACCATCGACTAACAGTAAGGAGTTTTTCACTTGCCTCCCCCTTTTTGCAAACAGGAAGGATAAAAAACAATCTAAATTAAAACTTTTAAAATCTCGCCTTTGGTTGGTAGCACAACAGCTATAAAAAGTTTTATATACTACCAAACAACGTAAAATAAACATATTAAGATAATTTAAAAATTCAACCCTATGGAAAACAATACAAACAATATCCCTAAAGTAATTATCATTGGTGGTGGTTTTGGAGGAATTCAAATCTCAAAAAAGCTTAAAAATAAAGCTGTTGAAGTTTTAATGTTAGATAGGCACAACTACCATACCTTTCAACCACTACTCTACCAAGTTGCTACAGGTGGTTTAGAACCCGACTCTATTGCTTTCCCGTTGCGTAAAGTATTTAAAGGCCAAAGTAATTTTACTTTTAGAGTAGCCGATGTTAGCGAAATTATAACTTCCGAAAATAAAGTTATTACCGATATTGGCGAATTTACTTACGATTATTTAGTTCTTGCCACAGGAAGCGAAACCAACTTTTTTGGTCAAAAAGAAATTGAACATTTTGCAATGGCTATGAAAACTGTACCCGAGGCTTTAAACCTACGGTCGCTAATATTGCAAAATTTTGAAGAAGCTGTATCCGAAAGCAATCAAGAAAAAAAGGAAGCTTTAATGAATTTTGTGGTAGTAGGTGCTGGCCCAACCGGTGTTGAAACTGCTGGAGCATTATCCGAACTTAAAAACCACGTTTTGCCAAACGATTACCCCGAGCTGGATATTAGTAAAATGAATATTTACTTAATTGAAGGCGATACACGTGTATTGGCTCCTTTTTCCACTCAAGCATCGGCGAAAGCCAAAGAGTTTTTAGAAAAAATGGGCGTGAAAATATTATTACACTCGCGGGTTAACGCTTACGATGGCCAAAAAATAACTTATAACGATACATTAACCATTCCAACTAAAACCGTAATATGGGGTGCAGGCGTTAAAGGTGCGTTAATTCCTGGCTTAGACAAAGCCGAAATTGTACGTGGCGGGCGTATAAAAACTAACGAAATTAACTTAATACAAGGTTACCAAAATATTTTTGCCATAGGCGATTTAGCGTATATGGAAACCAAAGATTTCCCTAACGGTCACCCAGGTGTAGCACAAACAGCCATACAACAAGGGCAACAATTAGGTGTAAACCTTATTAATTTAATCAACAAAAAGCCAACCAAACCCTTTTGGTACTTCGATAAAGGTAGCATGGCCACCATTGGCCGTAACAAAGCTGTAGTTGATTTAAAGTTTTGGCGTTTCCAAGGTTTTTTTGCTTGGCTTACTTGGATGTTTATTCACCTTTTATTTTTAGTAGGGTTTAGAAACAAGCTAGTTACGCTTATAAACTGGATAGTAAATTATTTTAGTTACGATAGAGGCACTAGAGTGATTATTAGAAAATTTAATAGGGAAACGATGAAGGAAGCAGATGCGGCGGTGTAACAATTATTATTTAATAAGTTCATAAAAGGATATTCGAATTTGTAACCATCTAAATTTTTGCTTAAATAGCATAAATTATTATTTGTTCCATTTTGCGTTAGGGGGATTGCAGTGAAAATCCTTTTTTGTCCCCATAACCCCCAAAGGGGGAATTTGGGGGATAAAAAAGATTGGAGTCCTTCCTTTGTCAGCATAAACTCCAAGCCCGTCCCTTTTCTGGGAACGCCCAAATCACAAGTATTTTCAAAATTTCATAAATGAATTCCCTATTATCCGCTATTTCATTTTACTACTCTAATAATTTCAATTATTAAAACTCACGACTTATATTTCTAAAGACTAATTTGACTTACGACTAATATCACTCACAACTTAAATAACTTACGACTATTTTAATTTACGACTAATTCAACTTTAAAATCCCCATAAAAAAAATCATATTTGCACATGATTAAAATTACGCTTCCCGATGGTTCTATAAAAGAGTTTGAACCCGGTATTACCGCACACCAAATTGCTTTATCTATATCCGAAGGCTTGGCTCGCAACGTTTTGGCTACCGAAGTTGATGGCCAAACTTGGGATAGCAACCGCCCAATTACAGCCGATGCAAGTGTTAAATTATTAACTTGGACCGATGCCAGCGGTAAAGCTACTTTTTGGCATTCATCGGCACACGTTTTGGCCGAAGCCTTAGAAGCCTTATACCCAGGCACTAAATTCGGAATTGGCCCCGCTATTGAAACTGGTTTTTATTACGATGTAGATTTTGGCGACCAAGTAATATCATCTGACGATTTTAAACGTATTGAAGATAAATATTTAGAATTGGCTAGAACCAAAGCCGAATTTACCCGAACTGCGGTTACAAAAGCCGATGCCGCAAATTATTTTACCCTTAAAGGGGATGAATATAAACTAGATTTAATAAAAGATTTGGCCGATGGTAGCATTAGCTTTTATCAACAAGGTAATTTTACCGATTTATGTCGTGGCCCACACATACCCAATACAGGTTTTATAAAAGCTATTAAATTAACCAACATTGCTGGGGCATATTGGCGTGGCGATGAAACTAAAAAACAGCTTACCCGTATTTACGGAGTAACTTTTCCTAAGCAAAGCGAGCTTACCGAATATTTGGTATTAATGGAGGAAGCCAAAAAACGCGACCACCGAAAACTGGGTAAAGAGTTAGAATTGTTTACTTTTTCTGATAAGGTAGGTATGGGTTTACCGCTTTGGTTGCCAAAAGGAGCAGCTTTGCGAGAGCGATTGGTTTCTTTTTTGCAAAAAGCACAACAAAAAGCAGGTTACCAACAAGTAATTACGCCACATATTGGGCACAAAAATTTGTACGTAACATCGGGCCATTACGAAAAATATGGTGCCGATGCTTTTCAACCTATAAAAACACCGCAAGAAGGCGAAGAGTTTTTTTTAAAACCCATGAACTGCCCGCACCATTGCGAAATTTATAAATTTAAACCACGGTCGTACAAAGATTTACCTATTAGATTGGCCGAATTTGGTACCGTTTACCGTTACGAGCAAAGTGGCGAGCTACACGGCTTAACCCGTGTACGTGGTTTTACACAAGACGATGCGCATATTTTTTGCCGACCAGACCAAGTAAAAGAAGAGTTTAAAAAAGTGATAGATTTGGTTTTGTATGTTTTTAAAGCTTTAGGTTTTGATAATTATACGGCACAAATATCGTTACGCGACCCTGCAAAAAAAGCAAAATATATTGGTAGTGATGAAAATTGGCAACAATCGGAAAATGCGATTATAGAAGCCACCCAAGAAAAAGGTTTAAACACAGTTACCGTAATAGGAGAAGCTGCTTTTTATGGCCCTAAGCTTGATTTTATGGTTAAAGATGCCCTCGGCCGTAAATGGCAATTGGGAACCATACAAGTTGATTATAATTTACCCGAACGTTTTGAATTGGAGTACACTGGCAGCGATAATTTAAAACACCGCCCAGTGATGATACACCGAGCACCATTTGGCTCGTTAGAGCGTTTTGTGGCGGTTTTGATTGAGCATTGTGCAGGTAATTTTCCGTTATGGCTTACGCCCGAACAGTTTATTGTACTACCCATATCAGAAAAGTACGAAGAATATGCAAAAAGTGTTTTAGATTTGTTAAATAATAACGATATTTGCGGCCTTATTGATTTGAGGGACGAGAAAATTGGCCGTAAAATTAGAGATGCAGAAATTAAAAAAATACCCTATATGTTAGTAATTGGGGAAAAAGAAATGCAAAGTGGCATTGTTTCTGTTAGAAAGCATAGTGAAGGTGATGTGGGCGAAATGACGATTAACGAGTTTGCCCAACACTTAGAACAAGAAATAAAAATTAGTAATTAGAACTGGAGGACCATCATCAGACCAAAAATTAACCCGAATAGGAGTAGAAGAGTAACCGAACCACTGCATAACATTAACAAGCGTATTAGAGCTAAAGAAGTTAGAGTTGTTGGTGAGGATGTTGAACAAGGCGTATATCCGATAGAAAGAGCCTTAGAAATGGCAATTGAAATGGATTTGGATTTGGTAGAAATATCGCCAAATGCTGTGCCCCCAGTTTGTAAAATTGTTGATTACAACAAGTTTGTTTACGAACAAAAAAAGAAACTTAAAGAAATAAAATCGAATGCAAAGCAAACGGTAATTAAAGAAATACGTTTTGGCCCAAACACCAGCGACCACGATTTTCAGTTTAAACTAAAACATGCTGTTGCGTTTTTAGAAGCTGGCGAAAAGGTTAGGGCCTACGTACACTTTAAAGGTCGAGCAATTGTTTACAAAGAGCAAGGAGAAATTTTACTATTAAAATTTGCCCAAGCCTTAGAAGATGTAGGTAAAGTAGAATTACTACCTAAATTAGAAGGTAAACGAATGTTTTTAACAGTAGCACCTAAATCATTAAAAAAATAATTAACAGGTAATTTAAAATCAATTTTATGCCAAAAATGAAAACCAATTCTAGTGCAAAAAAGCGTTTTTCGCTTACTGGAACAGGTAAAATTGCAAGAAAAAGTGCTTACAAAAGCCACATTCTTACCAAAAAAACCACTAAACAAAAACGTAATTTAACTAAAACTAGTTACGTGAGTGATGGTGATATGGGCAATGTAAAGCGTATGCTTTGCATTGGAAAATAACAAATTTTTTAACCAGGTATCCGGTAATAAGCTTCTTTTAATTAAGAACACCGTACACCAAAAACTTAAATACTATGCCACGTTCGGTTAACGCAGTAGCGTCAAGAAGAAGAAGAAAGAAAATCCTAAATATGGCAAAAGGCTATTGGGGATCAAGAAGCAAGGTTTATACCGTTGCTAAAAACACAGTTGAAAAAGGTTTACAATATGCCTTTAGAGATAGAAGAGTTAAAAAACGTGAATTCCGTTCTTTATGGATTCAACGTATTAATGCTGCAACCCGCGAATACGGCATTTCTTACAGCCAATTTATTGGAAAAGTAAACGCCAAAAACATTGGCTTAAACCGTAAAGTATTGGCCGATTTAGCAATGAATCATCCAGATGCTTTTAAAGCGGTTGTTGAAGCAGTAAAATAAGAGATTTAGGATTTAGGGAATGTGAAAAAAGGAGTACGGAAACGTACTCCTTTTTTTGTGGGTGGTGTTTTTTAAATCTACCATATTTGCATTCAAACTAAAGGTTTTGATTAAAAAGCACTCTATTACGCAATTACATAGGAATAAGACCTATTTCTATCTTTTATACAACATTGTTTAGTTATGATTCATAAGACATATCATGCGCCAGTGAGATTTTGACACGCCATTAATAATGCTTATAGACCCTTTAATTGGAGGTGTACTTTACAGCCCTGTTGGCGAAGTAAGCATACCCGATAAGCCAGGTTTAGGGGCAAGTATTAGTGTTGATGTTTTGAGTGGCTTGGTAGGAGTGAGGGTGGGTTGATTTGCAAAATATTTGCTATTTTTATTGAAAATTATTTTATGAAAAAGCAATTAGCAATTATACGTTTTACTTTTGGTATCTTTATATTTTGCGCCATTATTAGCTGTAAAAAAGATAAAACTATTGCTGAAAAAGTAGTTGTAAATGAACCATATACAGTTTTTATTAGCGTTAACAATTTAAGTAAATATACTTACGATGATATTGAGATTGATATGGGGAAAAATGAAAAACAAAATTATGGTATAGTTAGGTATCGCGTAAAAACTGAGTATAGACCGTTTAAATTTGGTGTTGTAAAACCAGCCTTCAAGTTTACACAAGGTAATTTTTCTCGTAGTCAAATTTTTAGTGAAATTGAAAAACAGGAAAAATTAAAGCCTGGTAAATATACTTGTGAAGTTAGATATATTGATTTAGGCGATAATAGCTCTTGGAAATTTGAAACTAAAATTATAAAAGACAAAGTGCAATAATGTAATTAAATTAACAACTAACTAATTTATTTTGATGTTATTTCTGTTGTAAACTCAAGGCCGTACCTTTTAACTACAATATTAAGGTTTGTAGTTTCAAGGTTAGATATTACATAATTGCCAATATATTGTACGCCTTTTATTGGCCCATATATTTTTGATAGTTTATCGAAATATATTTTTGATGTCATTTCTACTACATCGTATCTAAAATCTTCTAAAATTGTAATTTTGGTTAAAACTTTATTTTTGTTGTAACTAGCGGTGTATACTCCGTTAAAACCTTCGATAAAAACGAGCGGTTTTTCGTTTAAATCTATACCTTCAAAGCTACTATTTAGCCTCGATCGAAATTGATAGTCATCCAAATCTTCAAAACTAGCAAAAGGTGGGTTTTTAAGTGATAATGTGTTTACTAAATAATCTTTATCTAAATTTTTCCAAATGGTTTCTAATTTAAAGTCTGGTATAACTCGGATAGTTTTTTTTATAGCAGTTGAATTTTGGTTGTTTGAAATGGTTAATTCGCTAATAACATCTCCATTGTTATGTGGTGGTGGTATTTTATAAATGTAGTTTTCGCCCGTAATTTCTTCTTTGTAATATTTTGAAGGTGTAATAATTTGAGAACCGTATTTAAACACCAATACATCGCTTTGGTCGTAATTTTTAAAATACCTTACACTAAATTTAATGGTATCCAGTGCGCTAAATAATAACTTTTGAGGTACTAACCAAACTTTATCTATAACTTTTTGTGTTTCGTTATTTGCAGATTCATTTTTTTTGCAACTAAATAATAGTGTAACTAAAATTATCAAGGATATGTTTTTTTTCATTGTGGTAAATAAAGTATAATTCAATTTTACTGTTTTTAAATTGTTTGAAATAACCTTATTTCAACCCTCACCTCTTAACATTATCACTTCCTCAATAGTTAAATCGGTACTTGTGGCAATTTCGAAATCACTTAAACCTAAACCAATAAGTTTGCTTCCAATATTTTTTTGGAGTTTTTTTGTAGCTAATAATAACCTACCTCTATCATCTTGCTCCCGCATTAAAACATAATCGTAGGCCTCTAATTCGGCTTTTGTCCAATTGTGTTTATCGGCGTCTTGGTATGCGAATTTAAGACCTTCATCTTTAATATTATCGGGAATTACATTTAGATTTTCTGCATTTTTTAAAAAGTAAACCCATTGATCTATTATACTATTTAATTCATTTTCTGTTTTATTAAATTTGGTGAGTTCAATAAAATTAAACTCAATATCTGTAATATAATGCTCGTTTGTTTCTATATCAATGATTTTGTGGCGGCTTATATAACTTGAATTTTGCGTTACTTCAAAATCAAGTATTCCGATAAAATAAGTGGGGCTTAGTTTTTGGTATTCGTCTCCACGTTCAATTTGTGCCGAGTAACTTTTTGAAGCGTAATATAATACTCGTTTATCAAAACCCTCTACATCTGCAACCTGCATCTCCACAATATAGGTTTTGTTGTTTTGGTCTTTAGCTTTTATATCTACAATTGTTACTTTACCCCCTCTAATATCGGGTAATTGATAGGGGGTTAATATATCGACATTAACAATTTTATGATTGTTTTGTAGCAATAAAACAGCGTTCAAGAAAGAAATTAAAACTTCTTTTCTGTTTTCGTTTCCAAATATTTTACGAAACGCAACATCGTTTTTTATATCTACAAATTTCATTATGCAAGTTTACGTAAAATCGTTTATTATTTCATTCAATTTCTCAATAAAGCTAACGGCAAACACAAAATGTTTTTCAAAACCAACACTAATTTATTGTTACTATGGTTAAAACCATAATTTACCCCGTTATCAATGTAAAATCAATTTGTCTCTTAGCTAAATCAACTCTCTTAACTTTAATTTTTACTTCATCGCCTAATTGGTAAACTTTCTTTTTCTTTTGGCCAATAATGCAATAGTTTTTCTCGTCGAGGGTGTAAAAATCATCCGAAATATCCCTAAGCCTAATCATACCTTCGCATTTATTTTCGATAATTTCTACATACATACCCCACTCGGTTACACCCGAAATTACACCTACAAAATTTTCTCCAACATTGTCTTGCAGGTATTCGGCTTGTTTATATTTTACCGAAGCTCGTTCGGCATCGGCAGCTTTTTTCTCCATTTGGGATGTATGGGCACACATTTTTTCGTAATGTTCGGCATTTACCGATTTGTTCCCATCTAAATAATACTGCAACAACCTGTGCACCATAACATCGGGGTAACGCCTAATTGGCGATGTAAAGTGGGTGTAATAATCAAAAGCCAAACCATAATGGCTACTCATTTTTGTAGTATAAATGGCTTTAGCCATGCTGCGTATGGCTAGTTGTGTTAATACGTTTTGCTCTTTATGTCCTTCAATATCAAACATTAATTTGTTTAACGATTTTGCGGTGTCTTTACCCGATTTGGTAGAAATTTTATAACCAAAATTTGCTGCAAATTTCGAGAAACTTTCTAAGCTGGCTTCTTTTGGTACATCATGCGCTCGGTAAACAAAAGTTAATTTTGCTTTGCCTTTTTCTTTTTTTGCCACAAACTCCGCCACACGGCGGTTGGCAAGCAACATGAAATCTTCTATTAATTTATGTGCATCTTTACGTTCTTTGGTGTAAACGCCAATAGGTTTTCCATTTTCATCAAGCTTGAATTTCACCTCGGCGGTTTCAAAACTTATGGCACCATCGTTAAATTTACGCTCCCGCAGTTTATAGGCTAGGGCATTTAAATTTAAAATTTCATCGCAAAATTGCCCAGCTTTGTTCTCTATTATTTCTTGCACATCTTCGTATGCGAATCGTTTATCCGAATATATTATTGTACGACCAAACCATTCGTTAATAATATGCGCTTCGCTATCTAGCTCAAAAACTGCCGAAAAACAAAGTTTTTCTTCGTTTGGCCTTAGCGAACATAAACCGTTCGACAAAGTTTCGGGCAGCATTGGTATTACCCTATCAACTAAATAAACCGATGTGCCACGTTCGTAAGCTTCGTTATCTAAATCCGAATCTGGTATTACGTAATGCGAAACATCGGCAATGTGTACTCCCACTTCAAAATTTCCATTTTCTAATATTTTGTAAGATATGGCATCGTCAAAATCTTTAGCATCAAATGGGTCGATGGTAAAGGTTAGCACTTTTCTAAAGTCTTTTCTCTTTGCAATTTCTTCAGGTGTAATTTCGGTACTTATTTGTGCCGCCTCTTGCTCAACTTCTAATGGGAACGAAAGTGGAAAGCCATATTCGGCTAAAATAGCATTCATTTCGGTGTTGTTTTCGCCTTGTTTGCCCAGTACATCTTTAATAACACCTACGGGGTTTTTTGCGCCAGCTGGCCAATCTACAATTTTAGCAAGGGCTTTATCACCGTTTTTAGCACCATTTAAATCCCCCAAAGGGATAAAAATATCGTGTAACATTTTACGGTCGTCGGGTATAAAAAAAGCATAATGTTGTGCCAACTTTACAATACCCGTAAACTCCATTTTTGCCCTTGCAACAATTTCTACCACTTCGCCCTCTTTACGGCTACCACGACTGTTTGCATAAACGTGAAGTTTTACACGGTCGCCGTGTAAGGCGTTTCGTAGTTTTCGGGGGGCAATAAATATATCTTTTTCAAACTCATCTTCGGGTAGTAAAAACGCCGATCCATTAGCCGCCATATCTATTTTACCAAACATAAATGCTTTAACCTCATGTAATTGGTATTTGCCTTTTTCTATTTCTACAATTAAGCCTTTAAACAATTCGTTACTTAAAATTTCTTGTAAGCTGTTTCTACCAACTAAGGTGCTTATACCTAATTTAGCTGCAAGTTGTTTAAAGTTTAAAGGTTGGTTGTTGTTTTTATCAAAAAAATCGGTAATGCGTTGCAGTAAAACCTGTTTTACATTGGTGTTTTTTTTATCGCTCATTATAACATATTGTTTTGGCTAAATATAATGTTTAAAATATATTGACGGTATTAAATTTTAACTCGATAGCAACTATTTTTATTTGCAAGATTTTTAATAAGTAATATTTTCCTAGATCATAATCTAAGTAGAGGCAAACACACTTCGGCTAGCATACACCTTGCACTGCCACCGCCGTTGGTTTCTATAGTCTCTAAATCAGCGTGTAATATGTGGCCATAACGTTCAAGAGTAGCTATTTGCAAATTACTTAAACTATGGAATGCCGCTGCCGACATGATTACATAATTTTTACCATCATTATTTTGTACCTCTAACATATTGCCTGCAAAATGGTTCATCTGCGTAAGCGAAATTTCTATTACTTCTTTTTTAGTTGTTTTAAAACTGTTTAAAAGTTTGTTTTTTTCGCTTTCGCTGATGATGGTCTCTAAGCATATTATTACAAAATGCTTGCCTAAACACATTAATACATTGGTATGATAAATGGGTAAATTATTGCCATCAACTGCTTTAAATGTAATAGCACTATACCCACTTTCGGTACAAAAAATCTCTAATATTTGTGGGTGTGTACGAGCAGATAAACAAGCGTAGGCAATTTTATTTTCCCTATCTAAAACCATACTGCCTGTACCTTCTAAAAACTGATTTTGGTTCTCAAAACTGCTTAAATCGTTAATTTGGTTAATAGTAAATCGTTTAGCTAGTTGGTCTAGTATGTCGTCTCTACGCTCTAATCTTCTATTTTCGGCCTGCATGGGATATAAAAATACTGAACCATCAGTGTGAAACGAAACCCAATTGTTTGGGAAAATAGAATCGGGGGTATGGGGTTCAAAGGTATCCTCAATTACTGTAATATCAATATTTGCAGCTTGTAGCTTTATAACAAAGTCATCAAATTCTTTTAATGCTTTTTGTTGTACTTGATTTTGTGGTGCATTTTTATTTTGAAAAGCGTTGCTACCAGCAGTTTGTAAATTTAAACCGAAAGCTACGGGTCGTATCATTAATAGGTGGGTCATTATTTTAAATTTTTGATTATCGCTTTCCATTTTCTACTGTTTAGTACCAAAATTTTTTGGGATATTTATTTTTAAATCTTTCTCCGCAATAGTAGTCTTCGAATTTATCAACTATTCTCGAAGCTTATCATTGCGAAGCTGTTTCGATTATTTAGTTGTTAAAATTAATCATTCAGACTACTTTATCATACTTTTTTCTAGCATACCTTTAAAATTTACATCCTACTAATGTATCGTATTATAGTTAATTCCGAGTTAATTGTTTAACATTTGGTAGCTAAACTTTCTAACATTACTTGGCCATAATTGCCTCGGTTTTTTTATCTTAATTTCTGTTTTTACCATGTTAATACAAATTTTGTGTACACCTATTTCATGACGATATAATTCGTAAAAAATTATAATCGTTAATATATTTTTGGTTTAATTTAATTTGGGTTATATATTGTGCAAAAAATAAGTTGATTGCATAAATATGATTAAAAAATTATATTGTTTACTTCTGAAAATTTAAAATATTTTATATGGAAAAACATTGTTTAGATTGTGATACAATTATTAAAGGCCGCAGCGATAAAAAGTTTTGCGACGACCAATGCCGTACCAATTACAACAACAAAATTAAAATAGAGGTCACAGGTTCGCTAAAAACTATAAACAAAATTTTGAAACAAAACCGTAGCATTTTAGAAAAACTATGTGTTGACGGTAAGGCTAAGATCAATAAAATTAAACTGGTGCAACATGGTTTTAATTTTACCTACTTTACCCATTTATACGAAACACAAAAAGGGCAAACTTATAAATTTTGTTACGAGTTTGGATATTTAGCTTTAGAGCAGGATTGGTTTTTATTAGTTAAACGAACTGAAAGTTAAGTTTAATGAACTACACATCTAACCCCATCTTAATTTTTTTACCTTTTATTTTTTCGTCCTTTAACAAACTCAAAACTTCTGGTAGTTTATCTCGTTTTATGGCGGCGTAACTTACATGGTCGGCTACTTCTATTAAACCTACTTCGGTTTTTTCTAATTTACCTTTTTGCAATAATAAGCCAACAATATCAACTTTGTTAATTTTATCTTTTTTCCCCGCAGCCACATACAGAGTTACCCATTGCGTAGGTTTTGGTAAAGGCAAGTTTTCTGATAATTTTTCTATTTCGGGTTCTTTATTAATAAATTTAGGTAGGGTTTCGTTTTCTCCTAAAATTAAATAAGCCGTACCATCAGCTTTCATACGGGCAGTGCGGCCATTACGGTGCGTATAAGCATCAAGACTGTTAGGCAATTGGTAATGAATTACGTAAGCGGTTTCGGGTATATCTAAACCTCTTGATGCTAAGTCGGTGGTAACTAAAATATGGTAGCTGCCGTTTCTAAATTTTATTAACGATTTTTCTCTATCGGGCTGATCCATACCGCCATGAAAAACGCCGTGAGCAATTTGCATATCGTATAAAAGTTCGCTAATTCGCTCTACCGCATCTCGGTGATTACAAAAAACCAAACTTGTTTTGTTATCGGTTTTACAAATCAAATTAAATAAAGTAGCTAGCTTATCTTGTCCTTCGGCTAATACGGTTTTAAGTTTTAGGGCGGGTTTTTGCTCTTCATCTTTTAAAAAGTTAACTTCAAAAATATTTTTTATCCCCGTAAAGGGTGGTATAATATCCATTTTAGTGGCCGATGTTAGCACATTTTTATGCAGATTGCGTAGGCTTTGTATAATAAAAGTCATATCGCCTTCAAAGCCAAATTCTAACGATTTATCAAATTCATCTAAAACCAAAACCTTAACGGTTTGCACATCAAAACTTTCGTTTCGTACGTGGTAAGCTATACGGCCAGGAGTTCCAATTAATACTGCGGGAGGTTCAATTAAATTATTTTTTTCGGTTTTTACAGGGTGGCCACCGTAACAGCAATTAACCTTAAAACCAGTATCCATTTGTTTAAATACCTGTTCTATTTGCAAACCCAACTCACGCGAAGGAACTAAAATTAATACTTGTACACCTTTGGTTTTTATTGATAAAAAATTGAGTAAAGGCAATAAAAATGCAAGTGTTTTGCCACTGCCTGTGGGAGAAAGCAAAAGCACATCTCTTTTTTTCTCAATGGCTGCTAATGCTGCCATTTGCATGTTATTAAGGGCAACTATATTTAATTTTTGTAGTACGGTATTAAGCATTAATTATAAAATTTGTGCAATTTACTATAAAAAATGGGCTAAATATTTGGTTCTTCATCATTTTGTGTGGTTTTAATTTTAATTAAGATAAAGTGAAAAAATTAATAGGCATTTTTTTTTTAATAACTTTTTTCTTGATAAAAAAGTTACAAAAAATCAAGGCTTGCTGTGATTTGTCGGGTATGCACAATAAATTTTTTACGGCGCAATTCAAGGCGTGGTAACTATGTTGGTGCTTTAACAAAGATTATGCAACACGCTGCGACTTGCTTGATTAGTACTTTATGTTAGTTTCTGCAAAAAATTTATTGGCCTCCCACTCCAAATAACAGCTAGGCCGTCCCCAATCGTACACCTGTATAATGGAAATTGATTTAAGTTCAATACCAGAGTTCATGACGAAGAGTCAAATATATTTATTAGAAAGAAAGGGATTTTTAGTAAAATAATTTTAGGTACTGATTTAACTCATTTTTAGTTTTTTCTGAATATCTTGAACGTATGCTTTAAACTTTTTATCGGTGTCTATCAAATCTTCTACGGTTTGGCAAGCGTAAATTACTGTTGAATGATCTCGACCACCAAAGAATGCACCTATTGACTTTAAGGAGGTTTTTGTGTGACCTTTTGCCAAATACATAGAAATTTGACGGGCCTGTACAATTTCTCGTTTCCGAGTTTTAGATTTTACCATATCAACCGATACTTCAAAATATTCGCATACAAGTTTTTGAATATATTCCATAGATATTTCTTTACTAGTATTCTTAATAAAGTTTTTTAGCATTTGCTTAGCTAAATTTAAATCTATTTGTTTTTTATTTAAGGTAGAATGTGCTAAAAGCGAAACCATTGCTCCTTCTAATTCTCTAACATTATTGTCAATATTAAGGGCAACATATTCAATTACATCCGCAGGTAATTCTATACCATCTTGGTACATTTTCTGTTTAAGAATTGTTATTCGTGTTTCAATATCGGGTATGGTTAAATCTGCCGAAAGGCCCCATTTAAACCTTGATAATAATCTTTCTTCTAAACCTGCTAAATCTTTAGGTGGTTTATCTGAAGTTACAATTAGCTGTTTACCAGTTTGATGTAGGTGGTTAAAAATATGAAAGAAAATATCTTGAGTTTTTTCTTTGCCAGCTAAATTATGTACATCGTCCATAATTATCACATCCATTGCTTGGTAAAAATTCACAAAATCGTTTATGGTTTTGTTTTTAAGCGACTCGTAAAATTGAGTTGTAAATTTTTCGCTAGAAACATATATTACCAACTTATCTGGCATGTTTCTCTTAATTTCGTTACCAATAGCTTGCGCTAAATGCGTTTTACCTAAACCACTAACGCCATATATCATTAATGGGTTAAAAGAAGTACCACCTGGTTTAGCAGCAACAGCCAAACCCGCCGAGCGGGCTAAACGGTTACATTCGCCTTCAATAAAATTATCGAAAGTGTAGTTTGGGTTAAGTTGTGGGTCTACCTGTAATTTTTTTAAACCTGGAATTACGAATGGATTTCTAATATCTTTATTTAAGGCAATAGGCATTGGTATAGATTGAACTTTGCCCTCAGCACCATTTCCGCTTGACGGCATATTAGTAGTGTATGGGATGCGAGACGATGATTTTTCTACAACAATATTATATTCTAACCTACCATTATCGCCTAAAAACTTTTTAATTGTTTTGCGCAACAAGCCAACATAGTGTTCTTCAAGCCATTCGTAAAAAAACAAACTAGGCACCTGAATGGTTAGTATACTTTCTTCGAGCTTTAAAGC
>JAYULE010000202.1:0-6342 GCA_043763845.1 Sphingobacteriales bacterium | reverse complement strand
CTTTTTTCCGCAAAACGGAAGACTTTGGACAATCTTTTGAAAAACAAATTAAAGATATCTCAGCAACACAAGCGTCTTTTAAAAATTATCTTAGTACTTTTTAAAGGGTTGCTAGGCCGCGTTGATTTAAAAAAGCCATTTATTTGTGTTAATTACGTATTTATTACTTCAAAAACTTTTTCCCACATTTTTGCTGATTTTTCTTTTTCAATTTGACTATTTTGCAACAATTTTTCCGATACTTTCTGCCTGTAATTAGGTTGTGCCAAATCAAATATTAGTGTTTCTAATTTTTTATAATCTGTAAGGTCGTACAGCAATCCTTCTTCAAAATCATATTCTTTTAAAAGCATGGCATACTTGTGCGACCAGCTTGTTGTTATGCAAGGTACCCCTTGGCTTAACGCACTTACTACGCCGTGAAATCTAGAACAAATAATAAATTTGGCTGTGGAAATAATTCCCTTAATTTCTAAAGGGTCTTCTTTTATTATAATATCTAATGGTTCTGTTAAGTATTTGTTAACAGCAGAAGCGAGTTGCTGGTCTTTTATACCTTCGTGAATAAGAAAGTAAGGTTTAAGGCCTAGGTTTTTTACGCTATCAATTGCATACTTTATAAAGCTTAGGTAATCATCGTTATTTGAACTTTTACTTTCAACCATTTTATAATTTGGCACAATAGCCACTTGGTAATTTTCTGAATCGAAAAACGCAGGCAATTTACCTGTTATTAAATTTGTAAAATCTGGAGATTGTTGAATATTTGTGTTGGCTGCAATACCTTGCAAATGTTGATACGATTCTTTTTCGCGGGCAAAAATAAGATCGGCATTGTTTATAATCTTTTTCATTACAATTTGAATATCAGCAGATTCAAATGGGCCAAATGCCTGTGCCAGCAAAATTACTTTTTTTCCATCTTTTTGCCAATTACATATTTTTGATCCTATTCTACGTTCGGCGTAGCCCGAACCCCACTGGTCTCCAAATGCAAATCCAGATCCATCCAAAACAATGTCAACTTCCTTTTCAAGATAGTAACCTGCCTTATGCCTTACAAACGCAGGAATAAATTTGCCTATTAAGTTCGATCTTTTGTTACTAAACTTTATTTTAATCCCGTTTTGCAATAATTTTAATTTAGGGGTTTTGGCTCCTACCTGCATGGTAAAAACTGCTTCTGGGTATTTTTGGCGAATTTTGAGTAAGATTGCATGCATCATTAGCTCTGCACCTTTATTTACAAATTCAACACCGCGTAATTCTATAACCATATATATTTATTAATAAGATGTAATAGTTAAAAGTTTATGTTTTATTTTTTAAAATTAATTTAAGTTCTTGTCCTATTATAAACCATACAACTAAGCAATACGATGAAATTAAGAGTGCTGCTAAAACTAAAAAATGCAAGCCCACAGCATTACCAATAAAGAATACTACTGTAGCCACCGCAGATGCTGCGAAACATGGATACAATGTTTTTAGTAGTTCTATGTTTGCTATTTTAACAGGTAGTAAATAGTTAAAAGTAAACTGAGCTATAACAACTAATAAAAACTTATTAAAAAGTACAGCTAAAGATGCACCCACAATGCCGTAATTAATAGTTGCATAAGCAAGAGTAGGCACAAACAAAATTGCTTTAAAAATTTGCAATTTCATATCTAACCCCGGTTTACCAAGGCCTCTTATAAGTGCGGTATTCCCACTTACCATCATTTGAAAAATAACCGAAACTGCTAAAATTTGTAACGGAAAAACTGCACCCTGCCATTTGGTGCCGAATATATGGTTAACTAGTGGTTCACCTAACAGCACCAGCGATAACATTATAGGAAAAACCAAAAGACAATTTACTTGAACAACCTTAAGATAATAACGTTTAAGTACGGCTGGCTCGCTTTGTTTTTTTCCATAAATGGGATACATAACGTTATTTATAACAGCCATAATTCTGCTTCTAAAAGTATCGGTAATTACAAAAGCAAATGTATAAATACCTAAGGTTGATGCACCTAGAAGCTTGCCAATAAGCAAGTAATCTATATTATTATACAAATATGTAAAAATATTAGCACCGGCAGTGTAAGCACCAAAACCAAAAATATCATTAAATGCGCCTTTATCCCAACTAAAATTTGGAAGCCACTTTGTGGCATTATAATATAACGGCATGGCAATAACCACTGTTGCAACAGTGTTAAATACAATTGCCCATATACCAGCACCAGAAAATGCTAAAATTATAGCCAACGAGCCCGAAATTATATTTGATGTATTATCAATAACAGCAATTTTCTTAAAGTTCATTCGACGTGTTAATTGAGCTTTATGAACAAGATTAACCGGGCTAAACAGTATACCAATACTTATTACTGGTATAATTAGCTTTAAAGCAGGTTGATTATAAAAATTAGCTGCAAGTGGGGCAACACCAACACTTATTAATACAAAAAGAAATACAGACCAAAGAACACCTGTCCAAAAAGCTGTGTCATAATGTGCCTTGGTTAAGTTTGATTCTTTTCGTTGTATAAGAGCTGCTCCTACGCCAATATCATTAATTACCTGAACTAGACCTGTAAAAACTGTAGCCATACCTACCAGCCCAAATTGCGATGGTATTAAGAGTTTTATTAAAATAAGTTTTACGATAAATGCGAAAGATTGGTTAATAAGCATTTGCAATGCTGTCCAGATTAGGCCAGTTTTGATAAGTGTTTTATCGCTTTTGGACTCCAGTTTAATTTGTTCTCCCACAAAACTGATAGATTGCTCTTTTATTGTAATCATTTTTTAGATTGAATGTTGTAAAATTAGAGATATTAATAGCTTCACAACCCCTTAAATTTAATTGTGTTATTTATGTATAAAAGTGTGAACCGAAAAAGCCACCACATACTTTTAACTAAAATTTATGAGAAAAATTTAATTTTTAAATTACAGGGTTCAAAATCGACAATTAAATTATTACAAAATTATTTGGTTAATCATATCTTAATAAAATATATTACAAGGAATTTGTAACAAATAAGTTATGGACAAAATGTGCGAATTATTGCAAAATTGTAACATATTTAACTTACTTATACTAGAAGTTATAATAATTAAGTTAATTAGATATTTATTAATTAATTAAAATTATGACTTTAGAAACCCAATTTAAAAAGAATGTTATTTTTATTTTCGTTGCAATTTTTCATATTTCCGCTTGTAAAAAAGATTTTGAATCCTCGCAGCTCTCATTAGAAAAATCAGCCAAAACAGATCTACAATCGAAAAAGCTAATGGGTTTAAAATCCGATGATAATTTATTAAATGCTGGCAGTTTATTAAAATTAGGCATAAACGGACACTTAGGTGATGCACCATATTTGAATGTACCCTGGGCTAAACAAATTGCAATGCTTAAAGAACGTGGAATGACGTATTACAGAATTAACGTACAAACTAAAAATGATGGTAGCGCATCTTCAGCTATGGATTTAAAAGCATTACAAATAGCAGCAGATGAAGCCGGTATACAACTTTTACCTATGTTATACCTACGTAAACTCGACTATAATAAATCCGAAAAACACAATTATAATTTTGGTAAAAAATTAGGTAGCAGCTTTGCCGCTAAATATGGTAAATATTTTGTTTTTTATAATTTAGGTAACGACGAAGAGCTACCCATAATATACAAAAACAAAACGGGTATGAAGCCAGAACATTACAACTTAGTTAAATTTAAAGCTACAGCTGCTTTTTTAAAGGGAATGGATGAGGGTATTAAAGAAAACGATTTGGATGCTAAAACAATGATTGGAGCAGGCTGGTTACATTTTGGGTTTTTACAAATGTGCGAGGATTATGGAATTAAATTTGATAGAATAGCTTACAATTGGTATTCTGATATGGAAAATGCCGCAGCCAGAGCGCCATACTTTATTACGGATATAACCCAAACGCTTACCCAATTATTTCCTGATAAGCCTATTTGGTTTGCCGAGTATAATTATAGATACAAAGCAACAAGTAGAACAAACGAAATAGACCAAGAAGATTTTGTTAAAAAGTTTACCGCTAAATGCAGAGCCAACCCAAATGTAAAAGTGGCTCTAATTTATGAATTATTTGATGAGCCCTATAAAAGCATCCAGGAGGCTACTTACGGAATAATAAAGTGGAAAACCCAGTACTCGGTTTGGGAGGATAAAGCATTATCAAAGACTTTTCTTTTAAACTTATTTAATGAGATAAAGCACAATTAAGCTAAATTTAAAGTCCCAAAAATTATAATAAAAATATTAATTGGTTTACTTAAACCCATGATAATAAATACATTAAAAAATATATAGCTATATATTCTTTATAACTAGCTTTGCCTTTTTGGTTAAATTATAGCAAACTAATTTATATCAAATTAAAATAGTATTAACATAATAATTTTAAAATTGGAAAGCAATGCGCTATTGTTTAATTAATAAGTTTGGGAATTACCAATACTTGTTTATTTCCAATTTGTAAAGGTTAAGTTTTTTAATATTTTTTAACCTTTGGATTAAAAAATTGCTTGATGGAAGCATATCATAGTAACGAATCTGAAATTCAATTTAAATTTACTTTACTCAATATTTAAACATTTAAAAAGCAAAATAATACTAACCACTATTAAGGGCTTGTTGCTTAGTAAAAGAATTAGTTACATTAAAGTAACAATATTTTTTATTAATTATAATTCTATACTAATTGGGTAATGCATTTTAACTAAAATATGTGTTAATTTGCAAACTCTAAAGGGCAGGGGTGTTCTTTAGTGAATAGTTAAACTCTTCAGGTTATCCTGAAGAGTTTTTTTGTTTACCTTTAAAACAATTTAGCGTAAAAAATGGATAAATCCCTTATACTAACTAAAGCCGTTTTGTGAGTTACCGAATTAATTTTTGCAACGATAAGACCTAAAATGATGGGCTTGCCAAACTTTTTTACATAATCTAATGCAACAAACCGCAAAACAATAAAAATTATTTTATTTCTACTTAACGGCAATGCCATAAAGATGGAGATGCTTTAAATCTGTGAATATATGAATAATCTGTGAGCCAAACTTACTTCACTCAGAGCGCAGCGAAGAGTCTAAAAAGCCCGAAAAATAGCTTCTTTACTTCGTTCAAAATGACAAGCTATTGTTTGAACTAGGATTTTCCCTTCTCGGTATCCCCGAAGCGGAGGTGCTTAAATGTAGACTTATTATTGTTTTTTTTGTTTTAACTATGATTTATAGGATTTAATGATTAGTAAGATGCTTTAAATCTGTAATTATCCGAATAATCTGTGAGCCAAACTTACTTCACTCAGAGCGCAGCGAAGAGACTAAAAAGCCCGAAAAAAGATTATCTGTAATAAAAAAAATAACGGTTGGTGCTTGGCGAAGTGGGGGAATTTGAAATACAAATGTTCAATAAACCACAAATGTTTATTAGAAGTACAAATGCTCAAATTATCACGTCAGCCCTGCTTTTGCCAAACATGTGTTAGCGGTTCGTTGTTTTTTGGTATTTTCATTAATCCCATATTTGAGGTCTTTCAAGCCCAAGTGTCCGCAAATATGAAAGCATTTGTCCTGTATGAACTGCTTCGTGATATGCAATACGTTGTAAATAATCTCCAAGTCGTCTGCGTTGTCCTTTTTCTGAACGAATAATTTCAATTGTTGAAAAGTCGGCTGGGTTAAATTCTTTTACTGTTTCTAAAAATGCCGCTCTAAATGGTTCAGCAAAATCAAGTTCCGCTTGTAAGGCTGAATATGGTCTATTTGTCCAAGGTGAAGCATAGTCGCCTAAGTTTCCTCTCTTGTTAACTATCATATGGAATAAATGTTCTCCTTCTAAAATGTGTCTTACCATTTCAAGACAATTCATTGCGTTAATGTCTGGTCGCCAAAAATAATTTTCTGGTGTAATTCCTGTCCACAGTTTTACACTTCGCCTTCTGATTTCTTCAAAGTTCAAAATTATAATTTCGGTTTGTGTCATATTTTGATTTTACCTGTCTAATGTTATTTTAGTTCTCTAGTTTCGGCGTCGTTTTACAATGACAGCTAACGGTTTGGGGCTTTGCGAAGAAGCGGATTTAAAAGCACAAATGTTCACTTTAGCACAAATCTTTATTAGAATTACGAATGTTCAATTTAGCACTGAACCCGCTTTTTTGCAAAACCCCGTGTGTGCGCCTTGAATGGTAAATATAAATTTTTTTCTTCAAGAAATTGAAGAAAAAGACCCAGAGGGTGCAAGTCCCTTATTCGCTGGGGTAACGCCTGGAAGAATTAGCAAGTCGCAAGGTTGCTTG